>USPT01000017.1 GCA_900556705.1 uncultured Collinsella sp. | reverse complement strand
AGTCGGGGCGGGCAAAGTAGACCTGCTCAAAGATGCAGTTTGCGGGCTCTTCGGCTGCAGGCACGCCCTGCTCGGATACCAGACCCTCGGCGCTGATGCGCAAAATCTCGCCGGGACGGACGTCACGGACGTACTCGGCACCCACGATGTCGAGTGCGCAGGTCTCGGAAGCAACGACCCAGCCGCCGGCGCGCGTGACACGGACGGCGGAGTCGACCGTCGCGGCGCCGTCCTGCGACGGCAGCTGCGAAACGGATGCGGCATCGGCCTGGTCCAGGCCCTCGTCCACCAGCTTGCCCAGCACGAGCGGGCGAATGCCGTGCGGATCGCGGAATGCGTAGAGTGCCTGCTCGTTGATGAGCGTCATGGCGTAGCCGCCGCGCACGAGCTCCATGGTCTTGCGAATGCCCTCGCGCAGATGGCCTGTACGCTGAGTAAAGTAGCCGATAAGCTTAGTCGCGACCTCGGAATCCGAATTGGAAAGGAACGGCACGCCCAGCTCGATCAGCTGGCGGCGCAGCTCGTCGGTGTTGACGAGGGTACCGTTGTGCGCGAGCGCGATAATGACGCTGTTGATGGTAGAAAGATGCGGCTGCGAGGCTTCCCAGCTCTTGGCACCGGCAGTGCCATAGCGCACGTGGCCCACGGCCAGCTGGCCGGAGAGCGTCGACAAGTCGGCGTTGGAGAACACGCGATCGAGCAGTCCCAGGTCTTTGCGAACCATAACCGTGCCGCCATCACCCACGGCGATTCCCGCCGATTCCTGGCCGCGATGCTGCAGCGCGCGCAGACCAAAGTACGTCAGTCGAGCCACATCGCGATCGGGTGCCCACACACCAAAAATGCCGCATTCCTCATGCAGCTGGTCGGAGTCCGGATCATACGTCGACATGGTCTTCACCTGTCCCGCGGCACGCTCGGCCGCGCGGATGGTTTCTTGAGACATGGCATCCCCTCAGAGCCTCGTTATTTGGCGTTACCTGCCCTATTATACGCACGGCAAGACAAGCACTCCCGCGCATGAACAGCGCTTTTTAAAAGCCCACCGAGCTTATAATCCGTTTTGCAGCCAAACATTTTATTGGGCAACCGCCTCGGGGCCGACGATCCCGCATACTTCCGTTGCGACGCGTCTCGCCCGCCGTTGGGCTTGCATTGTTGCAATTGGGACGTTCGTCCTGTCTTTTGGCAGGTCGGCGGCGTATCCTTGTACCTACAGCAAAACGAGAAAGGTTATGTATGGATCGAAACGAACTCGACCCCAGCGTCCCCAGCGCCACGGAGGTCAAGAAGATCCCCCTCATCATTAAGGTATACGCCGTCCTGTGCATCCTGTCCGGCGTGGGCACGCTCCCGTCGGTCGGCGCCTTTATGTGGCAGGTCATCACCGCGCTCATCAACGGCAACGCCGCCGCCAAGCTCGGCGACAACACGCTCGTCGCGGTCGGACTGATTGTCGCCGGCATCATGCTCTCGGCTGCCAGTGCCGTCATCTTAATCATCTTTGGCCTTGACCTCATCAAGAACCAGCGCCGCAATGCCGCCCGTCTGTCCTATATCCTTATCGCATTGACCGTCGTCGAGCTTTTGGTTGACGTGATGCTCCAGGGCATCGGGCCTTTCTTGCTGCGCCCCGCCATCCAGCTCGGCATCCTCGTCGCGCTTTCGACCACCGTCGACCCCACGCTGCGCCAGGAGCGCGAGCTGCAACGCCGCCTGCAGGAAATGCTCGATCGCGACGCCGCCGCCGAGGGCATGCTCGGGCGCGATGAAACCGGCGAAGGCTACATCAAGCTCAACTACTTCAACCTGTTCTGGGTATTCTTTGTCTGCTGCATACTCGGCCTGATCGCCGAGGACATCTGGCACATGACGGTCGACGACCCCGGCGTCTACCAGAACCGCGCCGGCATGCTGTTTGGCCCCTTCAGCCCCATCTACGGATTTGGCGCCGTACTCATGACCATGGTGCTCAACCGCTTCTACAAAAAGAACCCCATCATTATCTTTTTGGTGAGCGCGCTGCTCGGCGCAAGCTTTGAGGTGTTCGTGGGCTGGTTTATGCAAACCTCGTTTGGCGTGGTCTCGTGGAGCTACTCGCATATGAAGCTCTTTGGCATGCCCGATCCGCTCGCCGTCCTTACCGGCGGACGTACCTGCACGGGCTTCGCCTGCCTGTGGGGTCTGGGTGGCCTCATCTGGATCAAGCTGCTGCTGCCGAGGCTACTCAAGCTCATCAACATGATTCCGTGGAAGAGCCGCTACTCGGCCACCGTCATCTTTACCATCATTATGCTGGTCGATGGCGTTATGACGCTGCAGTCGCTCGATTATTGGTATCAGCGCGTCAACGGCACGGAACCGGATATTCCCGTTGCGCAGTTCTACGGCAAGTACTTCGATAATGACTTTATGGAGAATCGCTTCCAGAGCATGACCATGAGCCCCAAGGATGCGACGCGCGTGTAGCGTCCACTGCGCCCAAAACGCAAAATGCCCGCCGGTATCACACGTACCGGCGGGCATTTTTATAAACGAGCCTTCTATCGACGCAAGCCTCTACGCCTCGCGCTCGATCTCACTCACGCATTCATTCTTGATGGTGCCAACGAGCGCCTGCAGGGCATCGACCACGTGTGGGCGAATGTCTCCGCCAATGAGCACGAGCATGATGTCATCGCCCACGGAAAGCTCGCCGTTTGCCAGCCACACGCGCACATAGCCGATGCCGGGCATCGCGCGCGTGGCCTCGATAGCAGCCTGCACCTTGCTGGCGTCGTAGCCGAACACCATGCCGCCCACCTTGTGGCCCGGCGCCACGCCATCGGTCTCGACACCGCGCGCCTCGGCCTTGGGCGTCGCGCGCACCACACCGTTATGTGTCAGATACATACCGCACGCAGGTGCCGACGAATCGGCCTTGGCCTCGCGCAGCCAAGCATCAACCGAAGGCATCGTTTTGCCATTCTCGAGCATCATTTCTCCCTTACCGTCCCAAATTAGCTACTCTCGGACAATTTATTCATCAACGGGCGTGAGCACCATGACGGCACGCGTGTTGCTCAGCGATAACGAACGACAGGTCACAAGCGTTACAATCTTGGTTGCCGAAGCGGCACGATCGGTGGCATCGCTCGCCACGGCAGAGGCACCGTCGAGCATCTCGGACAGGTAGTTCTTGAGCCCGTCGTCGCCCTCAAAATTGGTCGTGCGCGCCTTGGCATACGTGTCCTCGACCACCTTGGTCGCCAGCGGACGCAGCTTATAGGTGGCGTCGCGCGTGATGTAATACACGTACTCTATGCTGTCGAACGTCGCCTGATCGGTCGTATCCGAGATCACATTGAACATCGATCCGTCGTTCATGTGGTGACCATAGATCGTAGTCTGCTGATCCACCATGCCGGGCGCATTGTCCTCGTAATCCAAGAAGATGGCACCCGATGCGTTGGACGTGCCATCGAACAACGTGTTGAGGTACTTGGAGTTATCAGTAGCCTGCACGACGGGATAGTTAATGTTGGTGCCCGGTGCGTAAATCCAACCGACGACCTCGGGATTTGTCTGGGCAAGGGCATTAAAGTCGATAACCGGCACGCCGCTGGCGTCCTTAGCGGGCGCATATTGCTCTTCGATCTTTTGGTACGACTCGCCCGCCTGCTTGTAACCGATCTGCGCATTGATAAAGATGGCAGCGGCGGCAACAATCAGGCCGATACCGATGATGATGAGCAGAATGGGAATAATGGAGCGGCGCTTTTTGCGCGGCGGCTCGGTGTAATCCGACGGCGCGGCATGCGATGAAGACCGGGGCGGCTTCTTAGCGGTGCTATAAGACGAAGGGCGATACGCAGCCGGCGTATCCTGACGGCGATGGGACGTCGGCGTTACAGAACGCGGCGCGCGCGGCTGCTGAGGAGAGGATGTCCGACCCTGCTGCGCCGCATGGGCAGCACCCGGCTTCGACGGATCGGGAATCTGAGAAGCCTTGAATCGTTTTCCCTGATAGTCGGACATGGCTCTCCTTATACTGCGGTGAAACGGCGGAACGCCTAGGCGTCGGCCATCTCCTGCTTCATCTTCTCGATAACCTTGCGATACTCGGGGTCGCAGGCACCTAGAATCTGTGTAGCGTAGATGGCGGCATTCTTGGCGCCATTGATGGCAACGCAGGCCACGGGCACACCCGAAGGCATCTGCACCATCGACAGCAGCGAATCCATACCGCCCAGGTCACTTGTCTTCATAGGCACGCCGATAACCGGCAGCGGCGTAAAGGCAGCCACGACACCACCCAGGTGAGCAGCCTTGCCGGCTGCGGCGATAATCACTTTGATACCGCGATCGGCAGCAGTCGAGGCCCACTCGTGGACCTTCGCCGGCGTGCGGTGTGCGCTCGCAATGACGAGCTCATAGGGCACACCAAGCGCCTCGAGCTCGGCGGTGCAGCCTTCCATAACGCCCAGATCGGACTTGGAACCCATGATGATCCCGACAACCGGCTTCTGATCTGCCATAAACAATGACCTCCTGTTGAGAGCGGTGACGCGGCGGATCCGCGACCCTTAACTACTGAGAGTAGTATAGCTTCTCCCGTCCCTGCGGTCTGTGTGGTGGCGGCTGAGCCTTTCCCTCGGGAACTGGGCTTCGCGAAGTTTCCCGAGGGAAAGGCTCAGCCGCCACCCTGCGACCTACCGGGGATTGCTATGACGTACGTTGGCTGAAATATTAACGTGGGCTCTGTCGTTCATTCGAACGACAGAGCCCACGCTCATTTTCTATTTAGCCCTAGTCATCGCGCAAAGCCCCTTCGGCAGCACACGGTACACCCGAGTCACCGTAGGCCGGGGCGGGAGGGGCCGAGTTTCCTCCTGAGCGACTCTGCTTGCAGCCGGAGCGAAAGGGGGAAATCTCGGCCCCTCCCGCCCCGGCCGGACAGGTCACACTACACCGTGTGCTGCGGCAGGTCCTGCAGGGCGATGACGTCCATGCCCATGTCGTTGGCGCTACCGTGACCCTGCTGGTCCTCACGCACCGCCTCGATGGCACTCACGTACGTGTTGGCGGCAGACATCGCCGTCACGCAGGTCACGCCACGACGGACGGCCTCGGTGCGCAGTAGATAGCCGTCGCCGCGCGAACCCGGACCATACGGCGTGTTGATGATTACCGCGATCTTGCCATCGGCGATGAGGTCGCCGATGTTGGGACGCTCGCCGTCGTGCGGGCCGCTGATCTTCTCCACAACCTCGCAGGTCACGTTGCCGCCGCGCAGCACGCGCGCCGTGCCCTCGGTGGAGCAGATGTCAAAGCCCAGGTAGCGCAGGATACGGGCGACCGAAAGGATATGACGCTTGTCGCGGTCGCACACGCTAATGAACACCTTACCGGCGCTCGGGTCGGGCAGCTTGTAGTCAATCGCCAGCTGCGTCTTGGCGTATGCCTCGGGATAGCTCTTGGCGATACCCATGACCTCGCCCGTAGACTTCATCTCGGGCCCCAGGATAACGTCGGCGCCCGGGAAACGGCCCCAGGGCATAACGGCTTCCTTCATGCAGAACCAGTCCAGCTGACGCTCGTCGCTCGGCAGGCCCAGGCAGGCGATGGAATCGCCTGCCATGATACGCGCCGCGCACTTGGCCAGTGGCACGCCGGTAGCCTTGGAGATGAACGGCACGGTACGGCTGGCACGCGGGTTGGCCTCGATCACGTAGACGGTCTCGCCCTTGATGGCATACTGCACGTTGACCAGGCCGCGTACGCCCAGCGCCATCGCGATGCGGCGTGTGGTCTCGCGAAGCTTTGCCTGCAGGCTCTCGCTAAAGCTGAACGGCGGGATGCAGGTCGCAGAGTCGCCGGAGTGGATGCCGGCCTCCTCGATATGCTCCAGGATGCCTCCGATGTAGACCTCCTCGCCGTCGCACAGGGCGTCGACATCGGACTCGATCGCGCCCTCCAAGAAGCGGTCCAGATACACCGGGTAGTCGGGGCTAATGCGCGCAGCCTCGGCCATGTAATCGCGCAGATGCTCGGCATCGTAGGCGATCATCATGCCGCGGCCGCCCAGCACGTAGCTCGGACGCACCAGCAGCGGGTAGCCGATGTGCGCGGCCACGGCCTCGGCCTCCTCAAACGAAGTGGCCTGGCCCGCCGGCGGGTACATGATGCCCAGCTTGTCGAGCAGAGCGGCAAAGCGCTCGCGGTCCTCGGCAAAGTCGATGGCATCGGGCTTGGTACCCATGATGTTCACGCCGCTCTCCTCGAGCATGCGCGCCAGCTTAAGCGGGGTCTGGCCGCCGAGCGTCACCACGACGCCGTCGGGACGCTCAACGTCGATAACGTCCATGACGTCCTCGTAGGTGAGCGGCTCAAAGTACAGGCGGTCGGACGTGTCGTAGTCAGTCGAGACGGTCTCGGGGTTGCAGTTGACCATGATGGTCTCAAAGCCGCGGGCAGCCAGCGCATAGCTCGCATGCACGCAGCAGTAGTCAAACTCGATACCCTGGCCAATACGGTTGGGGCCGGCACCCAGAATCATCGCCTTGGGCTTGTCCGCCGGCGTGGTCTCGTCGGGGGCCACGCACTTCTTGGCATCCGGGCTTGTGCGGAAGATATTCTCGTACGTCTTGTAGTGGTACTCCGTGGCGCTCGAGAACTCCGCAGCGCAGGTATCGACCGTCTTCATGCTGGGAACCACGCCAAGGCCCTTGCGATAGGCGCGCACAAAGCGCTCGTCCGAGCCGGTCAGCGCGGCGATCTCGGCGTCGCTCGTGCCGTACTGCTTGAGCAGGCGCATCGCGTCGGCGTCGATATCCTCCACACGCAGGCCGCGGATGCTCTCCTGGACCTGCACCATATCGTTGATACGGTTGAGGTACCACGGATCGATACCGCAGATGGCATGGATGCGAGCGATGTCCCAGCCACGGCGCAGGGCCTCGACCACAAAGAAGATGCGATGCTCGGTCGGGGTTGCCACGGCCTGAGCAAGCTCGTCGTCGCTCAGTTTATCGGCACCCTCTTTGCCACCGGCGCAAATGCCCTGGTGGCCATCCTCCAGCGAGCGCATAGCCTTGCCGAAGGCCTCCTCAAAGGTGCGGCCGATCGCCATGATCTCGCCCACGGCCTTCATACGCGTGGTGAGCGTGGGGTCGGTACCCTTGAACTTCTCGAAGGCAAAGCGTGGCACCTTGACCACACAGTAGTCGATCGTGGGCTCAAAGCAGGCGGGCGTTGCCTTGGTGATGTCGTTGACAATCTCGTCGAGCGTATAGCCCACGGCCAGGCGCGCGGCGGCCTTAGCGATAGGGAAACCCGTGGCCTTGGAGGCCAGCGCGGACGAACGGCTCACGCGCGGGTTCATCTCGATGACGATCAGGCGGCCGGTGTTGGGGTTCACGGCAAACTGCACGTTGGAGCCGCCGGTCTCGACGCCGATCTTCTCCAAGATGGCGAGCGAGGCGACACGCATGCGCTGATACTCCAGGTCGGAGAGGGTCTGCGCCGGCGCCACGGTGATGGAGTCGCCGGTATGCACACCCATGGGGTCGAGGTTCTCGATGGAGCACACGATGATGCCGTTGCCGGCGTGGTCACGCATGACCTCCATCTCATACTCTTTCCAGCCCTCGATGGACTCCTCAACCAGCACCTCGTGGGCAGGCGAGAGCTCCAGGCCCTGGCTCACGATGGAGACGAGCTCCTCGTGAGTATGCGCGATGCCACCACCGGCGCCGCCGAGGGTAAAGCTCGGACGCAGCACGCAGGGATATCCCACGCGCTCGGCGATGGCCTCGGCGTCTGCCACGCTGTAGGCATAGCCCGAGCGCGCGACCTCCAGGCCGATCTCGGCCATGGCCTCGTTAAAGAGCTTGCGGTCCTCGCCGCGCTCGATGGCGGCAAGGTCGCAGCCGATCATCTCGACGCCGTACTTGTCGAGCGTGCCGTCCTTTGCCAGTTCGACGGCGGCGTTCAGACCGGTCTGGCCGCCCAGCGTGGGCAGCAGCGCGTCCGGGCGCTCTTTCTTGATTACGCGCTCGATAAACTCGGCAGTGATGGGCTCGACATAGGTGCGGTCGGCCAAGCCCGGGTCGGTCATGATGGTCGCCGGGTTGGAGTTGACCAGGATGACCTCAAAGCCATCCTCCTTGAGCACCTTGCAGGCCTGGGCACCGGAGTAGTCGAACTCACAGGCCTGGCCAATGACAATGGGGCCCGAGCCAATGACGAGGATGCGCTTGATGTCAGTACGTTTAGGCATATTAGTTCTCCTCGGTCTCAGCGGTCTCGGACTCAGCAAAGTTCCAGCCGGCAAGGCGGTCCTTCGCGGTGTCGATGTCCAGGTAGTTCTCCTCGCCGTCCATGAGTCGCGTAAAGGCGGTAAAGAGATAGTGGGCATCGGTGGGGCCAGGCGAGGCCTCGGGGTGGTACTGGACCGAGAAGCACGGTGCGTCGAGCAGCTGGATGCCCTCGGCGGTGCCGTCGTTGAGGTTCACGTGCGTCAGGCGAATGCGACCAAAGCGCTCGTTCATCACGACCGGCGCGATTCCGCGGCGCACCCAGACGCGCAGATCTCCATCGGCCGCATGCTCGGTCTCGCCGCCGGAAAGCTCGGGGACAAGCTTGCCCAAGCTGGGGAACAGCAGGCCAAAGCCATGGTTTTGCGCGGTGATCTCCACACGGCGGCTTACCAGGTTCATAACCGGCTGGTTGCCACCGCGGTGACCGAACTTAAGCTTTTCCATCTGGGCGCCGCAGGCCAGGCTGATCATCTGGTGACCAAGACAAATACCAAAGACCGGCACCTTGCCGATCAGCTGCTGCACCTGCTCGTAGGTCTCCACCACGGCGTCGGGGTCGCCGGGGCCATTGGACAAAAAGACGCCGTCGGGATTCATGTCGAGCACCTCACTCGCGGGCGTGTCCCACGGCACGACGGTAAGGTCGCAGCCGGCGCGGACCAGCCCCTCCAGAATGCCGCGCTTCACACCGCAGTCGTAGGCGACCACGTTGTGACGGGCAGGAGCGGCAGCCGAAAGCGCAAAGTCATGCGTGGCAGGCAGGTCGGCAGCCACAAACTCATGAGGCGCGGGGCAACTTACGGTCTTGACCAGGTTCTCGCCTACCAGCGTGGGCGCTGCGGCCAGACGCTCGGCAAGCTCGTCGACGTCGAAGATCTCGGTCGAGATAATGCCCATCTTGGAACCATTGTCGCGCAGGTGGCGTACCAGAGCGCGGGTGTCGACGCCCTCGATAGCGACGATGCCGTGGGCGCGCAGATACTCCGGCACGCTGACGGCCGAGCGCCAGTTAGAAGGCGTGACGCACATGTCGCGAACGATCATGCCGCGCATAGCCGGAGCGCTCGCAGGGCGCACGGCGTCGCCGGGGAAGGCCGACTGGACGTCGGTCTCGTCGATACCGTAGTTGCCAATCTGCGGATAGGTCATGGTTACGATTTGGCCGGCATAACTCGGGTCGGTCATGACCTCAAAGTAGCCCTCGAGCGAGGTATTGAAGCAGACTTCGCCGGTCGCGGTGCCCTCAGCGCCGCATGCACGTCCATAAAAAATGGTCCCATCCTCAAGATACAGGATGCAGGGACCGCAGGTGCCCTTGCTGGTTTTGGCCAGCATACGCTGGCAAAGCTCGCTGGGCGCGAAGGTGCGGGCGGCAGCGCCCGCGGTATGGTTGTTCGCCATAATTCTCCTTCCCGGTCTCACAGGACCGGCTTAAAGGTGTGTAGTTAGGCCTCGCGGTATTGTAACCGCAAGCATGCCTCATGGCGTTAATTTCATCGAAATGTTTACGAAATGATAATTATGACTTTCTATGCATAATGTTTTTTAATCCCCGTCCCAAAAAAATCATCCCGCGGGGCTTGTGGCTCACGCGGGATGATGGCGTCTTATTTTTTCTTGTCCTGCTCCAGCAGTTCGGACGGTGTGCGATCGGGCTTGCCGCCGCGGAAAATCTCGCGGCCATGCAGACGATGCTCCAGGTCACGCTCGGCCTTTTCCTCGTCAATCTTGGTCTGGCTCACCACCGGGTCCTCAATCAACGACGACACCGAGTTCACCTGTTTCTGAATGCGCTCGGCGATGGTGTCATCCATACTCACGATGCGCATCTTCCAGTCGATACTCGTGGCGTTGGATGAGCTCTTGGTCCACACGAACGTCAAAATGGCGCTCTGGTGGCCCCGCGCGGGGAACATGCCAAAGAAGGAATCGTGCTGAATGTTGCTATCCTCGTCGATATAGGCGTGAACGTTATACACCACGCGGTCGATCTTGTCGTTGAGCAGCGCGTTGGTCGCAAGCGCCGCGGCCTGGATCTGCCCGTTGGACAGCAGCTCGAGCTCGTTGGCAGACGATGTGTCCAACACCGTCACCTCGACCGTGCCCGTACGCTCATCGGCTTCATCGACGGTAAAGTCGAGCGGGAACTGCGTAAAGCCGTTGCCCCACTCGAGTCCACCCTTGAGCGCGGTCGAGACAGTATCTACCGAAACGCTCTCGGAGAGGTTCGCGGTGTTCAGACGACGCATCACGCCGTAGCCAATTTGCATGCCCACGATCAGCACCAAAATGCCGATAACCACGACCATGGCAGTCTTCGTAATGGTATGGCTCACCTGCGAACCCGAAGGGTCGTCCTCGGACAGCGGGTCGATATGTTTTGCCTGGCTCGCGCGGTCCTCGCTGCGCAGCTGCGCTAGCGCGGCTTTGTCACCGCGCTTGGCCGCAGCCTCCTTCTCACGCATGCGCTCGGTGCGCTTTTTGGCGAGCGTGGGATCCAAGACGCCGGATGCATCGATTTCGGAGAATAACTCCGTCACTTCTTCCGGAGTCAAAGGGTTCTTGTCAGCCATAAACTTCCTGTCATATCAATCAGTCGAGCTCGTGCGCACGCGCACCTTCGAACTGCATTCGATAGTAACGGGCATAGGTGCCGCCACGGGCGAGAAGCTCCTCGTGCGTGCCACGCTCCACAACGCGACCATGCTCAACGGTCGCAATCTCATCGGCATGCTTAATGGTCGAAAGACGGTGGGCGATGATAATCGTGGTGCGGCCACGCGCCAGCTCTTCGAGTGACTCCTGCACCGCCTCCTCGCTCTCGTTATCCAAAGCACTCGTCGCCTCATCCAAAATAAGGATCTTGGGGTTCTTGAGAAACACACGCGCGATGGCAACGCGCTGCTTCTGTCCGCCCGAAAGACGGCTGCCGCGCTCGCCCACGACCGTGTCATAGCCCTGTGGAAGCGACTCGATAAAGGCATCGATATTGGCGCGACGGGCGGCCTCGGCGATCTCTTCCGCCGTAGCGTCCGGCTTGCCGTAGGCGATGTTCTCGCCAATCGTACCGTCAAACAGATAGACATCCTGCTGCACCAGGCCGATGGCGCGGCGCAGGCTCTGCTGCGTCACATCACGCACGTCCTGGCCGTCGATGCTAATGGATCCGGCAGCCACGTCATAAAAGCGCGGCAGCAGCGAACAGGTCGTGGACTTGCCGCCGCCCGAAGGGCCAACCAAAGCGATGGTCTGGCCGGGCTTGATAGACAGGTCCATATGGTCGATAACAGGACGCTCGTCGGCATCGCCCTCGCCCAGCTCAACATCCTCGTAGTTAAAGCACACGTCGTGATACTCCACGGCGCCGGCAGTCACCTGCAGATCCGTAGCGCCCGGCTTGTCCTGGATATCCGGCGCCGTCGAGAGCACCTCGTCCATACGCTTAAAGCCGGCGATAGCCTTCTGATACGTTTCGGCCGAATTGACGAGTGTCTCGAGCGGCGTGCAGAACAGCGAAATATAGAGTGCAAAGGTCGCCATATCGACCGCCTGCAGCTGTCCCTGGGCGACCAGCCAGCCGCCCAGCAGCACCACGATCACATAGAGCACACCAGAGAGCAGGCCATACGTCGCGGTATAGACGCCCATGGCGTGATACATGTTCTCCTTGGACGAAAGATAGCGATTGTTGGAGGCGCGGAACTTGGCACGCTCGGTCTCCTCGTTGGCAAAGCTCTTGACCACGCGCATGCCCGCCAGCGAATCCTGCAGCTGCGCATTGATGCCGCTGATCTTCTTGCGGTTGTCGCTAAAGACCTCGCGCATACGCATGTTTTGCCAAAACATGATGACCGCAAACGCCGCCGTCACCACGGCCATGGCGAGCGCCAGCACCGGGGCGATGGTAAAGAGGATCACAAACGAGCCGATAATCTCGATGCCGCAGATGATGATCCACTCGGGCACGTGGTGCGCCGCCTCGCAGATATCGAACAGGTCGTTGACCACGCGGCTCATCATGTCGCCCGAGCTGTTGCGATCGAAGTACGCAAAGCTAAAGCGCTCATACTGGTCGAACAGGTCCTCGCGCATCTTGGACTCCATACGCGCGCCCATCACGTGACCCCAATAGCTCACAAAATAGCGGCAGGCGCAGCGGACGGCATACATCAGCACCAAGCCCACCGCGATCATGCCGAGCGCCTGCATAATGGCAGCCTGACCCTGAGTAAACAGCCCACCGGTCAAATTGCGCAGGATAATGGGGAACGCCAGGTCAATGGCGGCAAGCACCAGAGCACAAACAGTATCAGCAACAAAAAGCCCCATCTGGGGCTCGTAATACGAAAGAAACCTCTTAAACATGCAGTCCTCGGAGATAAAACAATAACGTAAGACCCTGGGGCAAATAATCAGTAGTGTTTGCCCCAGGGTCGCCCTCGCTTTTAAAGCTCAGTTCCGCCCAGCCTGTGTGCGATGCTGTCACAGGCCAAGGCGCCTACGACGGTCTTGGCGTCTTCGATCTTGCCGTCGAGCACGGCGTCGATCAGCTCGTGTAGCGGCACCAGGTCAACGTTGACAAACTCGTCATCATCGGGGTTGGGCGCATCAAACTCGAGCTTGGTAGCCAAGTAGATGTGGATGATCTCATCGCAAAAACCGCAAGACGTGACAATCGACGTCAAAAAGCGAATGCGACCGGCCCTAAAGCCCGTCTCCTCGTGCAGCTCGCGCTTAGCGCAATCGAGCGGATCCTCGCCCGGGTCGAGCTTGCCGGCGGGAATCTCGACCGTCACGCGGTCGATGGCGGTGCGGTACT
>USPT01000016.1 GCA_900556705.1 uncultured Collinsella sp. | reverse complement strand
ATGTGTATAAGAGACAGGGTGGGGGCTATGTTCTGGCTCCCCGCCGGCCGCCCGGGGCCTTTTGGCCCCGGGCGCTGCCAGCGTGCCTAGCGCTTACGGATACCCCAGACCAGGGCTCCGACGCCGGCCATGGCGATAACAAATGCCATGAGCAGTGCGGCGGCCTGCTGGTCACCCGTGGTGGGCAGGAAACCCTTAACCGTCTTGACGATGTTCGTCACGGTCTTGGGCGTGCCGGGATCGGGCATCGGCACGGGCGTCTCGGGCTTCTTGTACGCGTTGTTGAACACGATACTCTCGACGCTCTTGTCGCCCTTAGTATAGGTAACGCTCGCCTTGAGGTTACCCTCACCGTCGTCGACCACGTTGACGGTCGCGGTAAAGACGGACTTGTCATAGGTCATACCGGGCTCGTCGCCCTTGACCTCGCTGATGGTGTAGACGTGCGTGCCGGGCTCGCTGTACTCGAACTTATCGAAGCTGATCTTACCGTCGGCATCGTTGGTGACGGTGGACTCGATGCCCTCGCCAACGAGCTTAAAGCTAAACTCGTCCTTCTTGAGCTCGCGCCCCTCGAGCACCTTGATGGCGCCGATGGAGACCTGCGTAGGCATGGCGTGATACTTGTTGGTAAAGCCAGCCGCCTCGGTAGTTCCCTCGAGCTTGTGCGTCACGGTCAGCGTGCCATCGCCGTTGTCGGAGACGGTGGTCACGACGGTGTAGGTCGTACCGTCATAGGTGACGCCCTTGTACAGGCCGAGCGCGTTGGGGCAAGCCTCGCGCAGCGTGTACGTGTGCGTGCCGGGTGCCTCGTAGTGGATCGGGCTCAGCGTAACGTTGCCGTTGACGTCGTTGGTGCCGCTTGCAACAACCACGCCGTCCTCGAGCAGCTCAAACGTGAACTCGCCGGCTGAAAGGTCGCGTCCGGTCAGACGCTTAACCGTCTTGACCTGATCGGTCGCGGAAGAATCGGTGGGCGCCACGCCGTAGGTGTTGGTAAACGTGAAGGCCGCACCGTCGTCGCCTTCGTGCACGACGCTCAGATGTCCAGCGCCGTCGTCGGTCACGGTGTAGGAAACCTTGCGCGTGGCGTTGGCATCGTTAGTCACGCCAGGGGCGCTACCGGACTCGGTCACCGTATAGGTAAAGGTGTGCGAGCGCGGAGCGGTGGGGGTTGCGGGATCGGACTCGTCGGTGTCAGTGGCGTCGGCGTCAACCTCGGCCTCGTCGGCGTCGGCCTTATCGGTCGCATCGTCCGTCACGCCCAGAGCGCGGTTGAGGTCCTCTAGCGTAAAGTGGATCTTGCCAAAGTCCACGTTACCGGCTGCGTCGTTGGTTACGGTCGTGCGCTCGGGCATCGGGGCACCTGCCTCGTCGGCGGTCACGGTAAAGGTGAACTTACCCGTGATGTCGGCCGGGGTCAGGCCCTCGGCAACCTGGAGCTTCTTAGTACCGGTGAGCGCGGCATCCACGGCGTCGGCGCCGTAGACGTTCTCGAACAAGGGCTCGACGCCGCCGTAGTCGACCGTCGCCGTCAGGGTACCGTCACCGTTGTCGACGACGATAACCTTAAAGCCAAAGCTCCACGTTGTAGCGGAAACGCCATTCGGCAGCCCGAATAAATCTTCGTAGGCCGTGTAGTTAATGGTCCAGGCAAGCTTACCGTCCTTGTCGGTACGATGGGCAAGCCCAGCAGCCTCAAGATTAGCAAGCATCTTAGTGTCGTAGTGCAGCGTATCAAAGCTCACGTGCCCGCCGATATTGGGCTTGAGGTTTTCGTATGCCACAAGCTCACCCTGATAGGCGATGCCGAACCAGAACTCGCCGTCGGCCATCGGGCGGCCGGTCAGAGTCTTGGTGGCAACGACCTGAGCGGCGGTGCCGCCAGGCGTGTTGGTCGTAGCGCTGTAACTGTTGTGGAACGGCACCAGGGCCTTCTCGACCTTGTTCTCGCCACTCTTGTGGACCGTCTCATGCGTGCCCTCGGGACCACCGGAAACGGTCGTCGTAGCAGTGAGCGTACCGGCGGTGTCGTCGGCGATGGCGATCGTCACCGTGCGTACGGCGTCATCGTAGGTGTAACCGGGCTGGCCGTCGTTCTTTTCGGCCACGGTGTACTTGAAGGTCTTGCCGGCGTCAGCCTGCGTAAATTTAACCTCATGACCAGCCAGAATGTCGATCAGTCCGACCGTTGCCTCTGCCGCTTCGGGAGACTTGAAGCTGTTGGCCCCGGGCAGCAGACCGAGCGCGCGAGCCGAAGCGTCGTCAGCAGGTGTCACGGTAAAGGTGAACTGGCCCTCGGTCATGGGGCGGCCGTCCAGATACTTGCTGAGCCACAGACCGCCGGCCGCGGTGTAGTTAAGCTCAGTGCGGTACGTGTTGGTAAAGCGTCCGTTTTCCTTCTTGGTGACGTTGGCGGTCAGGTTGCCATCGCCGTCCTCGGTCACGGTTACTTCGGCGGTCGCGACGTGGGAGTCATACGTCATGCCGACCGTATTACCCGCGTTCTCGCGGATCTCATACTTGTAGGTTCCGGCAGCCGTGTAGTGGATCTTGCCGAACTTGGTGGCGGCGATGCCGTCCTTCGCGTCCTTCTTACTCACGGTTACGGTTGCGGGATCGGGCAGCGGGGTGCCCTCGGAAGCGGTAATGGTAAAGCTGAACTTGTCGGAGTCCGTCCAGTCGCGACCGTCGATGGCCTTGCCCAGGCCAAAGTCGAACTCTGCGTCGAGCGGGGTCACGCTGTAAGCGTTCTCGAAAGTTGCAGCCTTGACGTCGTCCTTCAGGACATGCTCGGCCTTGAGGGTACCGTCGCCGTTGTCGGTGATGGTGGTCTCGATGGTGTACTCGGCATCGCTGTAGGTGACGCCCTTGCTGATGGTTCCGCCCTTGACCTCGCGCAGCGTGTAGGCGTGCGTTCCGGCCTTGGTGTACTTCACGGCGCTCATCGTGATCTTGCCATCGGCGGCGTTAGTGCCGGTGGCGATAACCTTGGCGTCCTCGTCCTCGCCCTCGCCCTCGACGAGCTCGAAGGAGAACTCGCCTTCCTTGAGCTCGCGCCCGGTCAGGACCTTGTTCGCGGTGATCTGGTCGGTGACGCTCGTCTCGACAGGCGTCACGTTATAGGTATTGGTGAACGTGAAGGCCGCATCACCGTCCGGCTTGCGGGATACGCGCAGATTCCCCTTGCCGTCATCGGTCACGGTGAAGGAAACCTCGCGCGACGGCTTAGCGTCGTTGGTCACGCCAGCGACCTCACCGGACTCGGTCACGGTGTAGGTAAAGGTGTGCTCGCGCTTCTCGGGCTTCTCGCCCACAGCCTTGTTAAGGTCGTCGAGCGTAAAGGTAATCTTGCCAAAGTCGACCTTGCCGTCAACGTCG
Source organism: uncultured Collinsella sp. (assembly GCA_900556705.1). GTDB lineage: Bacteria > Actinomycetota > Coriobacteriia > Coriobacteriales > Coriobacteriaceae > Collinsella. Next base: position 9,908 of record USPT01000016.1, on the reverse strand, counting down.
TTGTGCACGCTCGTGCTCGCAGGCATAGGCGCGCCCTCTTCACCGGTCACGGTAAAGGTGAACTTGCCGGTGATATCAGCCGGGGTCAGAGCGTCGTCAACCTGCAGATTCTTGATACCCGCAAGCGATGCCTCGGTAGCATTCGTGGTGTAGGCGTTCTTGAACTCGATGCTCTTGACGTCCTTGGCGTCCTTCAGCTCGTGCGTGGCAACCAGCTGGCCCTTGCCGTTATCGGCGATGGTCGTCACGATGGTGTAGACCGCGTCATCGTACTCAATACCGCCGGCGTTGCCCTTAACCTCATGCAGCTTGTAGGTGTGCTGGCCGATCTCGGTGTACTTGATGGCACTGAACGTCACCTTGCCGTCGGCAGCGTTCTTAACGGTCTCGATAAGCTCAGAGTCCTCATCCTTAATCTCGCGCAGCTCAAAGCTGAACTCACCGACCGTAAGGTCGCGCCCGGTCAGAGACTTGGTCACGGCAATCTGACTGGTTACGCTGGACTCAACAGGATTCGTAGCGTAGGCGTTCTTGAACTCGGTCTCACCCGAGGTCACCTTCACGCCAGCGCTCAGTTCGCCCTTCTTATTGGGCTTCACCGTCACGGCGATCTCCGCGACGTTACCGCTGTAGGCGATGCCGTCAATCGTGGTCCCGGCGTGCTTTTCACTGACCTTGTAGACGTACGTGCCAGGTTCGGTGTATTCGATCGCACCGAAGTCGATGGCAGCCTTGCCCTGGGCGTCTAGGTCGGCCTTGCGCACGATCGCAGTCGTAGTCGCAGGCATCGGGGCGCCGTTCTCGGACGTCAGGCCAAACTCAAACGCGTCAGCATCCGTCCAGGCGCGGCCCTCGAGCACCTTGGTTAGACCAAAGCTGGCCTTGGTGTTCACCATTGCCGGCGTCATGTCATACGCAAAGCTGATCTTGCCGTTGTTGCCCAGGTAGGAATTGACATGCGTCGCGGTCGCCTTGGCGGACACGTTGTTCCACTTGGGGTTGAGAACGTCGGTCGCGGTACCAGTGCTGTTGCCGCCCACGCTGCCCTTGGTGGTGTGGAGCTCGTCGATAAAGGCCAGACGCGCGGTTCCCACGCTAAACGAAAGGTTGCCGTCCTTGTCGGCAACAATAGCACCGTCAAACTTGGCAGCGTCGCCGCCGATAAACTCGATGACGGCAGTGGCGGGCTTGGCCTCGCCGTTCTCGCCCTGCTCCTCAAACTCATCCTTGTAGTAATAGGTGCCGGTATCTGTCAGCGAATTCTTTGCAGGCTGCGTGCAGCCCTTGTCCGTGTAAATGGGAGTCTGCTTCTGGAAGTAGTAGTAGCGGTTGGTGTCGGCCGGCTCAAAGGTCGCAACCGTATCACCCAACGCACCACCGTTCCACTTGTTCGCGTAGAAGCTCACGGTCTTGGTGCCGTCAACGACAGTCGTATTATGCTCGATGTAGTCCTTGAGCCCCGTGACCTTCTCGGGCGTAAACAGGTTGTCAAGTGCGGCGCTCTTCACGCTCGAGGCATACTTCACCTGAATGGGCTTAACGTTGTCGACCGAAAGCTTGCCGTCTACGGTCTTAAAGTGGCTCAGCGGAATCAACAACGCAGGAATGTTAACCGTTACGATATCGCCCTTCTGGGGATTGTCAGCGCCAGCACGCTGCACGGTGATGAGCAGGTCTTTTGCCTTGCCGGCGAACTCGTATGTGTCGGTATTGGTTTCTTTGTTGAACGTCTTGCTCACCTCGGTAAACGGCGTGCCGTTGATGACGATTTCGGTAAATCCGTCGACCTGCATAAAGTCGCCCAGCTCATCGGTAAACGTGATGTAGCCGGACTTGGTCTCGTCGTATCCCTTATGGATTTCGGTCGGATAAGGCGCCTCCGATGTGATGGCCTGTGAGATGTCGTCGAAGACCTTCTTGAGCTCTTCGGCATTGGTCGCCGACTTGTAGTAGTCGGAGTTTTCCGCGCGTGTGCCAAGCTTGTCGCTCGCATACGACGTGGCATCGGGATAATTACTCGACACGGCGTGCATAAACTTGTTGACGTCGCTTGTCCTCTCTTTCGAGGGATCGTCAGCGGGGTCCGCTCCACTAAAGATGCCGATGGTATAAACGGTGGCCTTGCCATCCTTCATCTTCTTGGCAGCCGTCACGGCACCCTTGGCGACGTCAGAATCAAACTCGCTGAAGCTCGTTGGCTTGCCGTCGGTAAAGAACACAACGATCTTCTTGGCATCTGCGCGGCCAGAAGTGATATCCCCGGCCAGTTCCAGACCATAGTCGGCACGCGTGGCACCGCTTGGCTTGATTCCAGCAACTGTATCCTCAAGAACTTTCACGTTGCCGCCAGAGCAATCGGTCAAACCCTTCATCACCTGCGAGTTGTTGTACCAAAATTGCCCTTTCTTGTACTGGTCATTGCCGACCTTATTGGTCTTATCACCCGCAAACTTAACAATGGCAACCCTGTGCTGCCTATCGACACCCTCGATACCCTCGTTTTGCTTGGCAATGGTATTGATAAAGCTGTTCGCAGCGCTCTTCAGTGCATCGATACGCTTGGTGGAATCTCCGCCACCCATAGGATCATCCATCGAGCCAGAAGCATCCAGCACCATCACGATGTCGAGCGGCGTGGTAACCGTCACGGTTGAATTAGACGTCGAGGACATCGCCGAAAGCGTGGTCAAAAAGTCCGACTCTTCGTTTTCCTCGGTTGCCTTGACCGTCTTGTCGGTCCAGATTCGACCGACATTTTGGGTTGTTACTTTATTACTGCCGTGGCCGGCTGCCCAGATTTCCCAGCGTCCGCTGGTGTCGGGATCGACGACGACCTTTCCGCTCATTGTCGGTCCGTCCATTCCGGTGCTGGACCTGGCGTTGGCCTCGGGCAGCATGGCAAATGCTGCAGCCGGCAACACCAGCACTACGGCCAGCATCACCGCCAAGAGACCCCTCGTGTACTTACTCATCGCGTCTCCCTTCTCGCAGGCTCAGACCTTGCATCAGCCTAAAGTTACGAAATGAGACACAATTAGGGCAGGTGACACACGTTCCAGATTCATTTTTTGGCGTGAGACAAATGTCTCACCAAAGTTGAGACACAAGCGTTTTCGCAGGAAAACGGGTGCGACTCAAAAGTCGCGGGCGCGCACAGCGGCAAACGGCGCTATACGGGACCTTGCGGGAGCAAAATGATCCGTTTTCCTCCGTCCCCGGGGGATTAGTTGGCGATGCCCGCCACGAAACTGGCCCATCTACTACGTTTGACCCGATACCGCTGACCATAACCGTGTTTCACGAAAAACCGCAGGCGTTCTACCTGCGGTTTTGTTTTTGCGTTTTTTGCTATGGTTGAGGGCAGTAGCTTAAACGTAGTAGATAGGCCCATTTCGTGGCGGGCGGGTCGCGCGGGCGCCCTCGCGAGGCCAAAATGATCCGTTTTCCTCCGTCCCCGGGGGATTAGAGGCTGTTACCAATACGGTGCCATTTCAAAACCATGCCGGATTTCGGGGCTAAAGCCAGAACCCTCATCCATACCCGCGAATTTTGAAAAATGGCGGGCCGTCTACCTGCGGTTTTGGTTTCGCGATTTTCGGCATGGTCGGGGGTTTGCTCTCCAGCCCCGTAAACTGGCATAGTTTTGTTCGCGACGGCACAACCGCGCATTCGCGCGCGGGGCCGGTGGGGCATTTTTGCCCCACCGGCCCCGTCTTCGCGCTACTCCGGCTTAGTTTCTACCGTGGGAGCCTTGTTCGCCGCGACTGGAGTGCGGGCGGTATCCATAGTCAGGCAGTGCTTGGGGCAGCTTTCGATGCACTCGCCGCACACCACGCAGGCATACGGGTCAATCGACCAGGTGCCGCCTTTGCGATCGACCGCGAGCGCGCCCGCCGGGCAGCGACGCGCGCACATCCCACAGCAAATGCACACGTCCATGTCATTGACGATATGCCCGCGCAAGCGCTCAGGCGCCGCCAGCTTCTCCTGCGGATAGCACACCGTGACCGGCTGCTTGACCATAGAGCCCAAGGCCGTCTTGGCAAATGTCAGCAAACTCATGCCGCGCCTACCTTTCCGTGCAGCTAATGCAGGGGTCGATGGTCAGGATAATCATGGGCACGTTGGCAAGGAGCACGCCCTGCAGCGCATGCGTCAGACCCGCCAGGTTCTGCGACGTCGGCGTGCGTACGCGGAAACGGTCCAGGTTCTTAGTGCCGTTGCCGCGCACATAGTAATACGCCTCGCCGCGCGGCTGCTCAATCACAACCTCGCCACGCGCGCCGTCGGCCGGCGTGAGCTTGGTGCGCCCGCCGATTCCGTCGTGCGGGATCTTGCCCACAAGCTCCTTGATGATGTCCATAGCCTGCGTGACCTCGGCACAACGCACCTGACAGCGGGCATAGCAGTCGCCATCGCTAGCAACGATGGGCTCAAACGCAGCCAAGTCCGCATAGGCACCGTCGCCAAACATGCGCACGTCATAATCCACGCCCGAGGCGCGACCAAACGGGCCGACCATCGAAAGCTCCAGCGCGTCCTTCTTGCTGATCATGCCCACGCCATGCAGGCGCTCGCCGCAGCTATTGTCGTCCAAAAACGTATGCACCAGGGCCTCGTAGTCGGGGCGCATGGCATCAAGCGTCTGGACAATACCCGCCAGCTCGGAGTCCTCGATGTCATGCTTAAGGCCGCCGATCTCGTTAATCGAAAGGATCACGCGGCCGCCGCAGGTGCTCTCGAAGATCTTGAGAATCTGCTCGCGCAGGGTCCACGACCGATAGAACAGCGCCTCGAAGCCAAAGGCATCGGCGAGCAGGCCCAGCCACAGCAGATGCGAGTGAATGCGCGAAAGCTCGTGCAAAATGGTGCGGATATACTGCACGCGGCCGGGCACCTCGATGTCGAGCATGCGCTCGCAGGCGCTGGCATAGCCGCAGCTGTGGCCCACGGCGCAGATGCCGCAGATGCGCTCGGCGATGTAGCCAAACTGGTGCATGTCACGCTTTTCGGTGAGCTTCTCGAGTCCGCGGTGCACAAAGCCGATCTGCGGAATTGCCTCGAGAACGCGGTCGTCCTCGATCACCAGGTCCAGATGAAGCGGCTCGGGCAACACCGGGTGCTGCGGGCCAAACGGAATAACGGAGCGATGTGCCATGGACCTTACGCCTCCTTTTTATGCTTGTCGCGGGCGGCCTTTGCGGCAAGCGCCGCACGGACCTTGGCCGCTTTCTCGGGATCCATGGCGGCGAGCTTTGCCTCCATCTCGGCAGCCTTGAGCGCCGCCTTGGCAGCAGCCTCATCGTGCTGAGTATCGGAGCCGGCAGCCGCAGCGGGCTGGGCGACGGCAGCGCCCGCAGCATCGTCGGCGCCCGCAGTGCCCTCCCCCGCAGTGGCCGTGGCAGCGGCAGCCTTTTCGGCCGCAGCCTTGCGCGCCTTGGCCTCTGCAACCGCGCGGACCTTCATGGCCTTCTCGCGCGCAGCCTTCACCTCGGGCGTGATAACGCTCATGGGCTCGGCCGTTGAGACCTGGTAGAAAAAGCCCTTAAAGTCGACCTGCATATCGGTAATGGCAAGACCAAACAGGTCGTGCGCTTCGTTCTCAAACGGAAATACTGCCGGATAGTACGAGCTGATGGACGGAATCTCCTGGTACTGATCAATTCCCTCAACCACCAGGTTCTCGATCGCATAGCTGCCGTCCTGCGCGATCTGCTCCTGAGCAGCCCGAACGTTGATAAACGTATAGACCAAGCGATACGAGCCGTCGTCGACGTTGCGCTCGGCGTGCATTTGCACAAAGCGCGCGCCGACGCCCTTGAGCGCCTGGACATGCGGCAGGAGCTCGTCGATCCCGACGGTGGTATAGATTGCCTTTTGCATTACTCGGCCTCCTTTGCAGCGACGGGCGTCCCAGCAGGTGCGTCGCCAGCGACGGGCGCGGCGGGCTTCCCGGCAGGCGCGCCACCGACACCATCAGCCCCGGCCCCAGCCGCAGCCACAAACCCGTCCTCGCCCAGCTCAACGCCACCATCCCAGGTAGCGGCGCCGCCCACGGTGAGCGGATCGCCGCCGGCGCGCATCACGGCCTCCTTCTGGTCCAGAATGCCGCACGCCTCCACGATGGCATCGATCACCGTCTCGGGGCGAATGGCGCACCCGGGCGCGTACACGTCCACGGGAATCGCGCGGTCCACGCCGCCGATCACGTTATAGGCATCGCGGAACACACCGCCCGAACACGCGCAGATACCGCAGGCCACCACGCACTTGGGCTCGAGCATCTGGTTGTAGATCTGGCGCACGACGGGCAGGTTCTGAGCGTTGACCGACCCCGTTACCAAAAAGATATCCGCATGCTTGGGGTTGCCGGTGTTGACCACGCCAAAGCGCTCCGCATCGAACAGCGGCGTGAGCGAGGCCAACACCTCGATATCGCATCCGTTGCAGCTCGAGCCGTCGTAATGAATAACCCACGGCGAGCGCGACATTTTATGATCCATGGATGCCGCCTCCTAAATAAACACGTCAACGAGGATGGGCATAAGGTTGAGCAGGCCAAATACCAGCGCCACGCCCCAGCCGAGCTTAAAGCAGCTGCGCCAGGTGCTGCGCGCGAAGGTGTTGTCGATCAGCACCTCGACAAAGTACGTCGCAGCCATCACGACCAGGGCTACGACCCAGCTCACCGGGTTGTCCCAGACAAAGAACATGCCCACCCACATCAAAAACAGCACGGTCTCGCACCAGTGCATAAGGGTCATCTTGGCCAGCGTGCCGCCGCTCATCTCGGTGGCGACGCCCTGGACGATCTCCTGATGCGCGTGATGTGAGTACGAAAGGTCAAACGGCGACTTGCGCAGCTTGATGGTGAGCACCGCGAGCAGCGCGAGGAAAATGGGCGCGCTGTACACGATGATGGGGGCCGACTGCCCCGTCACGGCGATGGAATCGAAGCTATCGGTGGCAAGGTACAAGCCCACGCTCATCAGCAGAACGGCGGGCTCGTAACTCATAACCTGCAGCAACTCACGATCGGCGCCGACCTGGGCAAACGGGCTTTGCGTCGAGGCGGACGCCAGCACCACAAAGATCGCGGCGAGCGTCACCATAAAGGCGCACAGCAGCGTGTTGGAGCCCGACACAAAGATGCCGCCGCCCACGACGGTAAAGATGAGCGCGCACGCCATGTAGGTATCGTCCATGGTGTTTACGCTGGCAGGGGCTTTGCGCAGCAGCTTGGCAACGTCGTAGAAGGGCTGCAGCAGACGCGGCCCCACGCGACCCTGCATGCGAGCGGACAGCTTGCGGTCAAGACCGTCAATCAAACCGCCCACAAGCGGCGCCAGCAAGGCAAACGCCACGGTACCAATAAAAATGCCCAAGACGCCCGAACCTTCAAAATACTTGCCGCGCAGCACCGAGGGCGCGCTCATGGCAAGCCGCTCGGGCCCAATCCACGCGCAACACAGCAGCGCAAACAAGATAATGCTGCAGCACACGACGCTACCCGCGGGGCCAATACGCTTCTCGCCAAGGGCGTCCTCCGAGTACCAATTGCGCTTTTCGGCCTTCACCTCGTGTCCCATCGAGCCGCGGAAATGGCGGTAATTGTCGGTTCCCACACCCGAAAGATATACGTTTACGTGCGGCTTGTTGCTCACGCGGAATGAAGTCAGCAGCACCACGGCGATAAAAGCCACGATAACCACCATCAGATACATGGCGTCCTTGCCGATAACGTACGGCACGCGGCCAAACACCATGGCCAAGTAAGGCGACACCAGGCCGCTCGAGATAACCGGGAACGCCACGCAGCACAGAATCAGTAGCGCGGCGATGGTGTTGAGCGCCATCCATTCGGTCTTATGGACATTGACCTCAACGTTTTGAGCCGTGGGATCGACGCCCGAAAGCTTGGCAAGCCACTTGCCCCAGAAGAAGAACGTCGCGGCCGAGCCAAAGGCAAGCACCATGATCATGAGCACGTTGCCGGTCTGCGCAAACGCCACCAGGGCGCCCCACTTGGACACGAGCATGCCAAACGGCGCCACGAACATGCCCATGATGCCCAGCATCATCAGGCGCGTCAGGTGCGGCATGCGGCTGAACATACCGTCCATGTCCTCGATATTGCGGCTGCCGATATGATGCTCGGCAGTGCCCACACACAGGAATAGCAGCGACTTTGCCACCGTGTGGAACAGGATCAGGAAGATGGCCGCCCATACGGCCTCGGGCGCGCCGACACCCAAGCAGGCACTAATGAGGCCCAAGTTGGAAATGGTGGAGTACGCGAGCACGCGCTTGGCGTTGCTCTGCGAGATGGCCATGAGGGCAGCGAGCAAAAACGTGATGGCACCCACACTCGTGACCATAAAGCCGGTCACGGGATAGATGGCATAGAGCGGGCTCAGCTTGACCATTAGGAACACGCCGGCTTTGACCATGGTGGACGAATGCAGCAGGGCGCTCGTGGGCGTGGGGGCAACCATGGCGCCGAGCAGCCAGGTGTGGAACGGCATCTGCGCAGCCTTGGTAAGGGCGGCGAGCGACAACAGGATGACCGGCATCACCAGCAGCGCGGATTGCGCGGTTCCGGCGCCGGAAAGCTCAATCATGCCCGAGATGGTCAGCGGCATGCCGTTGACGTGCAGGTACATGAGTCCGGCCAAAAACGCGATACCGCCCAGCATGTTGAGGATGATCTGGGTGAAGGCGTTCTTGATGGCCTCGGGCGTGCGCGTGTAGCCAATCATGAGGAACGAGCACACGGTGGTGATCTCCCAGCCGCAGAACAGCCACTCAAGGTTGTCGCTCGTTACGATGACGAACATGGCCGAGAGGAACAGGAACATGAGCGCCAGGAACTGCGGGCGACGGTCGGGCGCGGTCTGCCCGCGCAGCGCGGCCTCGTGCTCGTCGTGGGCCTGGAAGTCCTTCATGTAGCCCAGGGCATACGCGCAGATAAGGCTGCCGACAATGCCGACGGCGAGCACCATGATCACGCTCATGTAGTCTAGGTAGAGCGGCGTTGCGGTGACGGCTTCGGCCGCGGGCAGCGTCATGGTCGCAAAGGCGAGCGACCCCACCAGCTGGACTATGCCGAGCACTGTGGTAAGCACGTTCCTATATTTGTACGCGTTGTACAGGATGACGGCGCACAGGATGACATCGATGACGGAGCTGATGATCGAGAGCACATGCGAGGTGCCGGGGGCAACCTCAAAGCTCTGCGGACCCGTGCCAAAAAACATAACGGCGACTACAACTGTCACCGCCATAATCATGCCGGAACCTATGAGCCCCACCGCATCGCGGGCGCGGTCACCGCGCGCGAGCAGCATGCCCAGCGCCGGTACCAGCGGAAACAGGGTAAGGAAATACAGTAGCGTCATACCATCACTCCCCCATGCAAAAACGCTGCAATTGTTTAACGTTATAGCTCAATTGAGGAGTGGCGGCGGCAGGTTTTCGGTCAACTGGGGAGTTTTGGGCGTACGGGGTAAGGGCATGTCCACATTGGAGCAGAGGCGCGGTAAGAAAAATGCGCCCCTGTGGGCGCACCATCCCGTTCGCTATTCCGCCTTTTTAACGCGCGGCTTATCGACCAGTGCGGACTCACCGCTCTCGCGGTACTGACGGCACCAAGCCTTGACCGAAGACTCGCTGGGAATCTTATGCTTGATCATGGCCTCGCGAACCGTCAAGCCGTTTTCCAGACGGTCCTTAACCACAGCGAGCTTTACGTCGTACGAATAGGTGTGATGATGCGAACCGGCATTGAGAACGGCGTCGGCACCGCCCACGGCATACGCGCGGGCCCACTGACGAGCCGTGGCCTGGGGAATGTCAAGCTCCGCGGCGAGGGCGCGATGACCGACCCCCTCTTGGAGGATCTCGACGGC
>USPT01000015.1 GCA_900556705.1 uncultured Collinsella sp. | reverse complement strand
GGGCAGCGGGCAGGCATCGCCCATGGCATTGACTTCAATCTTGGTAGACATAGTTTTTCCTTTCGAATAAATCGTTTTAGAACGGTACATAACTCAATAAACGTGTCGTTAACGGACAACGCGGACGGCAGGACCGCCCAGCTCCGCCTCGCACACGCGCCCGACAACGGCCGCGATGCGCCCCTCGGCATGCAGTCGGCGCGCAAGCTCATCCACATCGGCAGCAGGTGCCGCGATAAGCAAACCACCCGAAGTCTGCGGATCGTACAGCGCATCCAACATGCCCGGCTCCAGGTCATCGTCAGCCGTCACGCGCGGGCCAAAAAAGTCCTGGTTGCGGTAGGAGCCCGCGGGGATAATGCCCAGACGCGCCATGTCGAGCACCTGGTCAAAGAGCGGCACCGCCCCCGACGCAAGTTCAATCTGCACGCCCGAGCCCTCGGCCATCTCGCACGCATGCCCGATCAGGCCAAAGCCCGTGATGTCGGTGCAGCCGTGAAGCTCGAGTCCCTCGGCCAGGCGAATCGGGGCCTCGTTGAGGGTGCGCATCGAGTCAAACATGGCTGCGGCCTCGTCCTGCTCGACGAGCTCGCCCTTAATGGCCGTGGTGATGATGCCCGAGCCGATCGCCTTAGTCAGTAGCAGGACATCGCCTACGCACGCGCCGCTGTTGGCGAGCATGCGGTCGAGCGCGACAAAGCCGCTCACAGACAAGCCGTACTTGGGCTCGTCGTCGTTGATGGTGTGGCCGCCCGCGATGGAGCAACCCGCCTCGACGCACTTGTCGGCGCCGCCCGCCAGAATCTGACCGGCAACCTCAACGCCCAGACAGCTCGGGATGCACAGCAAGTTCATGGCATGGCTCGGCCGCCCGCCCATGGCGTAGATGTCCGACAGTGAGTTTGCCGCGGCAATCTGGCCAAACAGAAACGGGTCGTCGACCATCGGCGGAAAGAAGTCGATGGACTGCACGAGCCCCAGGTTCTCCCCTACGCGAAAGACGCTCGCATCGTCGGAGGTATCGAACCCCACGAGCAGGTTGTCGTTATGCACATTGGGCAAGTCGCCCAGGACCTGGGCGAGGGCTCCGGGAGCCAGCTTAGCGGCTCAACCGCTCGCGGCAGTCATAGACGTGAGCTTAATCTGATCGTCAGCCATACGAACCCCCTTCCAACAAATCAATGGCTTTAAGTATACGCCCCAGGCACGCTTCCCAAGAGACCGCCGACGGCTCGAACGTCGAAGGCGGAGCCGCAAGCGCCTGCGCGATAGCATCTGCCAGCGCGCGCTCAAACAGCGGAAGGTCGGCCGCCACGGGCGTGTCGACATCCGTCATACGCGGCGACGCCACCCACGTCACGGGAGCACCGGGAAGCATCGCCTCCATCCAGGGACGAACGCCGGGCAAATCGGTCGCCACAACTTTGCAGCCGCACGCGAGGGCCTCGATCGTCACGAGCGGCAGGCCTTCGTAAAACGAAGGCAGCACAAAGACGTCGGAACTGCGGTAGGCACGCACGAGTTCATCGCTATCCAGGCGCCCCGCCAGCGTCACCGGCACATCCGAGGCCGCGCCCAAACGCTCGATACGCGCGTACTCGGCATCGTCCCCGCGGCCGCCCACAAGTACCAAGCCAGATGGGCGAACGTCATCGTCAATCGGCAATGACACGGCTCGAACCAGCGACTCGACGCCCTTTTTAAAGCAAATCTTGCCCACGTACACAAGCGATCCCGGCTGCCTCGCCACGCTTGCGTCGCGGCAGAAGACGCGATGGTCGTAGCCCGTCCCAATCACGTGGATACGATCGGCATCGACGCCGCACACCAGGCCAATCTGCTCAGCCTGCTCAGCATGGAGCGCAAAGACGGCATCGAGCCGCCGAACCGCACGTACGATGCGATCGCGTTCGAGCGCATGCGAACGAAGCTGGCGCAGGTCGGTCGAATGGCACACGGCAACAACCGGAACGCCCCAGACGCACTCGCGCGCCAATGCGGTCACCAGATACAGGTGATGGCAAAGCACCAGATCGGGCCGAAACTCAGCCACCGCCCGATCGATTGCAGCAGCAAATGCCCGCTCAAATGCCTTGAGCATCGAAGGCGTCAGGTCACGATAGCGTGTGGAGGGATAGGGCATGACATCGGACATACCGCAGATGGGAAACGGCAGCTCGGGCGACTCGAACGGCACGGTAAACACGGCAGCACGCCGGTCCAGCTCGCCTTGGGTATCACCCGGTGCCGCGCCGCAAAGCACGGCGGCGCGATGCCCCGTCTCGATCTGCTCGCGCACAAGCGCGGCAAGGTAGGTGCCGCTGCCGGTGCTATCTGGTTTTTGTGCCGAGATGTTGAGGATGCGCATCGACAGGGCCCCTTAAACCAGCGCCCGCGCGCGGACAGCCGCGCCGATCGCCCCGGCAAAGCGAGCCTGGGGCGAGGTGGTCACCGGCGACCCCAGTAGCTCGCCCAACCGCTCCACCACGTAGGCGTTCTCGCAGAGGCCACCGGTCAGGTAGTACGGGGCGCCCGCAGCCTGCCCGGCCATGGTCGCCACGCGCGAGACCACGCTGTCGATCACGCCACGAGCAATGTTCTCGCGCGGCTCACCGCGACCGATCAGGCTGATGACCTCGCTTTCGGCAAAGACCGTGCACATGCTGGATATCTTGGTGGGCTCGCCGGAACGCGCCAGGTCGGCCATCTGCTGCTGGGAAATGCCTAGGCGGTCGGCCATGATCTCCAAAAAGCGCCCCGTGCCGGCGGCGCACTTATCGTTCATGGCAAACTTGGCCACGCGGCCACCCTTAAGTTGGATGACCTTGGTGTCCTGACCGCCCACGTCGATCACGGTGCCGTGGTTGCCAAACAGGCGCACGGCACCGGCGCCGTGACAGGTGATCTCAGTCACGACCTTGTGCGCATAGGGCACGGCGACACGGCCGTAGCCAGTCGCGATCACGCGAACGTCGTCGGCTGTCACGTCATAGCCGGCCGCTACCAGTGCCTCGCGCAGCCGCTCGGAAGCATCGACCGAGGAGAACCCGGTTGGTTGCACGCACGTCCACGCCACCGAACCCTCCCCGTCGACCACAGCGGCCTTAGCCGCCGTAGACCCGATATCGGTCCCGATCCCTATCATGGCTCTCTTCCAATCTAAATATCAAAGGTAGCGGCGCGTTCAGGCGCCTTAGCTCTAGGTTTCTCAGGTGCCGGAGATTGCCCCGAAAGAGGAGCGCAGCGTACTTTGGGTACGCAAGCGACGGTTTGAGGGGCAAGATCCGGTGCCTGAGGAAGCTAGAGGGTTTCGATGAAGGCGGCGATGCGGGTCTCAATCTGACCCATGTCGCCGTTGCTGTAGTCGGTCTCGATCTTCATATACGGAATACCCGCACCCTCGACAGCCTCCTGCATGCGCGCACTCTCCACGTTAAAGGTGTGGCAGGCCTGGAGCACGTTTTCGACTACGCCATCGACGTGATACTTCTCGCACATGGCCAGTGTGTTTTCCATACGACCGTCGTTGGGCGTCATGACCGAGCAGTTGATATCCAGGTAGCGGTCGGCGATGGCGCGCAGGATGTCAGGAGCCTCCGGGTCGATCATCATGGCGGCCGTACGCTCGCCCGAGCAGTCGTCCATGCACACGACCACACCGCCGTTGGACTCGATGGTGCGACCGATCTTGTTGATTACGCCGCCCACCGGGCAGCCGGTGATCAGAATGCGCTTGGCATCCGCCGCGACCGGGCGCTCGCCCGCGTCGTAGGCCTCGCGCAGCTTGGCGACCTTTTGCTCCAGCTGCTGCGTATAGGCCTCGATATCAAAGCTAAACGTACCGGCAAACATGGTACTCATCAGGTCGACGCCGTTCATGGCCGCCGGCTGGTTGGCCTGCAGCGCAAACATGTCGAGCTGGACTGCACGCAAGCGGTTGCGACGACGGACGGCAGCGCGCAGATCATCGTCGGTAATCGTGATGCCGTAGAAGCCCTCGAGCTCCTCCTTGAGCAGGCGGCACTCCTCGTACCAGCCCTCGCGCTCGTAGGCGCGGTCGCGGCCCTGCGGAAGATGCAGAATGTGCGTGCGCTTGAGCTCGTTTAGTAGCTCGTACATCTTCTTCTTGCCGTCGCAGGTGGTCTCGCCGATGATCATGTCGCTAAAGTACGTGAACGGGCACTTTTGCGAGTAGGCAAAACCGTACGTCGACTTGATGAGCGGACACAGATTTGCCGGCAGCACCTTCTCAGCCTCGGGAATCACCTCGTCGGACGTACCGCACAGCGCCACGCTCGAGGCCCCCGCGGCATCGATAATCTCGAGCGGCGTATAGCTGCACAAAAAGCCGACCAGGCGATTACCCGCCTGTTTATAATCCTTGACGCGAATAAACGCCGCCTTGCGTTGCTCGTTGAACTCCTCAAACGTGGACGGCAACGGCTGTTCCTCAATATCGGCCATAGTAGTTCCCCTCTCTTGCACCGATATACCGACAATTAAACAACGAGCCCACGCCATACCCAAAAGGAAGCATCCTCTAGGGAATGGCGTCGATAAGCTCCTGCGTATACGGATCGCTCGGGTGCGCGATCACGTCCTCGGCCGCGCCTTCCTCGACAAGACGACCGTGGTAGAGCACACCAATCCGGTCGGACATATGCCGAACCACACGCATATCATGCGTGATAAACAGCAGCGCCACACCCGTCGTGCGCTGCAGGTCGCGAAGCAAGTTGAGCACTTGGGCCTGAACGGACACGTCAAGCGCCGAGACCGGCTCGTCACATACCACAAGGCGCGGCTCGCAAATAAGCGCCCGTGCCAGATTGAGTCGCTGACGCTGTCCACCCGAAAGGTCATGCGGATAGCGGTCATAATGCTCTGCCAGAAGACCGACCGAGGCCAGGGCCGAGAGCACGCGCCCATGGCGCTCATCCGCATCGCGCACGCCGACGATAATCAGCGGCTCCTCCAAAATGCGGCCGACACGGTTGCGCGGGTCAAAAGCCGTAGAGCTATCCTGGAATACCAGCTGGATCTCGCGGCGAAACGGCTTGCGTTCGCGCTCCGACATCGTGGCGAGGTCGTGCCCGCGATAGACAATCGAGCCGGAATCCGCGCGCTCGAGACCACAGATCAAGCGTCCAGTCGTCGACTTGCCCGATCCGGATTCGCCAACCAGGCCATAGACCTCGCCCGGCGCGATTTCAAACGACAGATCGTCCACGGCGGTAAAGGCCTGACGCTTAAAACCTGAGCCTGGCATGGGATACGTTTTAGTCAGATGTGAGACCCTAAGCAGGGCTTCGCTATCTACAGCCATGGCACTCCCCTTTCTCGACAAGCCAGCATTTAGACCGGTCGCACGCATTCACGGCAAACAGCGGAGGCTCCTGCGCGCGGCAACGATCGTCCGCCCGGGCGCAACGAGGCGCAAAGCGGCATCCACAGGGTATTGCCGTAAGCGGCGGCACTGTGCCCGGAATATCCGCCAGCGTGTCAACTCGCTCGCCTTCGAGCGGCGGAATGCTCGCGATGAGCCCCTGGGCATACGGGTGGCTCGGGCGCTCCATAAGACCGCAGGCGTCGATCTCTTCTACGATTTGGCCCAGATACATGACGTGCACGCGCGAGCAGATGCTCGTGACGACACCCAAATCATGGCTGATAAAAAGCACCGCCATGCCCTCGGAGCTGTTGAGGTCGCGTAGGAGATCCAAAATCTGTTTTTGAGTCGTCGTGTCGAGTGCCGTGGTGGGCTCGTCGGCGATAAGCAGTCGCGGATGACCGGCAAGCGCCATGGCGATCATCACGCGCTGGCGCATACCGCCGCTAAAATCGCCCGGATACATGTCGAAGCGAGCCGCGGCATCTCGAATTCCCACACGCTCCAACAGCGATAGAGCCTCGTTGCGGGCTTCGCGTCGGCTCACCTTACGGTGGGCCCGCACGGCCTCGATAACCTGCGCGCCCACCGTCATGACGGGGTTAAGCGAGCTCAAAGGGTCCTGGAAGATCATGGCGATATCGCAGCCGCGCACCTCGCGCATGCGCTTGAGCGGGCGCGCGAGCAGGTCCTCCCCGTCAAAGAGAATCTGACCGGTATAGGCCATCTTCTGTTCATGCTCCAATAGGCGCATGACACTCTGGGCAAACACCGACTTACCGCAGCCGGACTCGCCGACAACACCAACGATCTCGCCGGCATCGATATACAGGTTGAGTTTGTTGACGGCTTCCAGCGCGTTGCCATCGCGGCCCACAAACGAGATACAGAGGTCGCGCACGTCCAAAAGATGTTCGCTCATGGGCTAGTCCTCCTTGGTCTTGGGGTCGAGGGCGTCGCGCAGGCCGTCGCCGGCAAGGTTCAGCGAAAGCACGCTCGCGATGATGGCCGCTGCCGGGAAGAAGATCATCCACGGGGCTTTGCGCATCACGTTCTTGCCCGCCTGCAGGATGTTTCCCCAGCTGGCGTCGGGCGCCTTGATACCCAGGCCCAGAAACGAGAGGGCGGCCTCCGAGAGCACGGCCTCGGCAAAGACGAAGGTCGCCTGCACCAGGAAGGGTGCCATAACGTTGGGCACGATATGCAGCCACACGATGCGCGCGGTCGAGGCACCCTGCACGCGAAGGGCTTCCACAAAGGGCTCCTCCTTGACCACCATCGCACGCGAGCGCACGATGCGCGCCATGCTGGGCGTATAGACAATGGAGAGCGCGATGATGACGTTCCACACGCTCGCCCCCATCATCGCCATGAGCGCGATGGCCAGCAGCACGCCCGGAATGGACATAAGGCCGTCGCAGATGCGCATGAGAATATGATCGAGTCTCTCGTTGTAGCACGCATAGGCGCCAATCACCAAGCCGAGCGCACTCGTCGCGAGCGTGACGGCAATGCCAACGCCAAGCGACACGCGCGCGCCCGCGATGACGCGGGCAAGCAGGTCGCGGCCAAAGTCATCGCAGCCAAAGGGATGCGCGAGCGAAGGTGCCGAAAGTCGCAACGCCATCTCCTGCGCATTGGGATTAACCGTCCACACCAGCGGACCGACGAGCGCGATCAGCGCAATCGCCAGGAAAATGCAGCCGCCGACCACAAACCCCTTGTTGGCAAGAGCCTTCTTAACGTTTGCCATCATGCATCGCCCCATTTGCGAGCGCGCGGGTCAAAAGCGCCGTAGGCAAGGTCGACGGCCAGATTGATCACCGAATTCAACAAGGCGATGACCAACAGCACGCCCTGAATCACCGGATAGTCGCGACGCTCGATAGAGCTCGTGACCAGCTGGCCCAAACCGGGGATGTTAAAAATGGCCTCAGTCACCACGGCGCCCGTAATCAGGGCGCCAAAAGAATAGCCGACCGAGGTGAGAATCGGCAGCGCTGCGTTGCGCAGGGCATGGGCCAGCACCACGCGAACCTCGGAGACGCCCTTGGCACGTGCCGTCTTGACGCAGTCAAGTTGCATGGCCTCGATCACGCTCGAACGGGTCATGCGCATGAGCAGAGCCGCCTGCACGCATCCAAGCGATATGGCCGGCAACGCAAGATAGCGTAAATGGCTGAACCAGCCCTTCGATAGCGGAGCATAGCCGGCCACCGGGAACACACGCAACGTGACGGCAAACAGCCACATAAGCATGAGCGCCATCAAAAAGCCGGGTATCGCCACGCCCAAAAGAGCAACGACACGCAAGACAGCGTCGGTGCGCGACCCATGTTTGAGGGCAGCGACGACGCCGCAGGGCAGTGCAATCAACAGCGCGATGAGCTGTGCCAGAAGCGCGAGCGATAGCGTGGGGCCAAAGTGCTCGGCGATCGCCTGCGTGACGGGCTGGCGCATAAAATACGAATCGCCCAGGTCGCCGGTAAGTACGCCGCCCATCCACTCAACGTAGCGCTGCGGCAGCGGCTCGTTGAGTCCCAGGCTATCGTTGACGCGCTCGATCTGGTCGGCCGAAGCCTCCATGCCGAGCATCGAAGAGGCCGGGTCACCCGGTGTGAGATAGATAATCAAAAACACGACGACCGAGATGATGAGCATCACCGGAACCATCGCGCCTATACGTTTGAGCGTGTACTTCAACATGCGAGGCGTCTATTTCCCCTCTGAACGTGGACAGGGCGTGGCGGCCACAGGGGACCAGATCCCTCAGGCCGCCACGCCATCTATTGCATTACTCCGGACGCTTGGCGTTCCAGATGATAGCGCCGTCGAGCACCTCGACGTCCTCGACGTCTGCCTGGGTGCCCGTGATGGAAGCGTAGTGGCAAAGCGGCTCGATGACGGCGATCTCATAGAGGCGCTCCTGAGCCTCGGCCCACTTCTTGGCCGCGGCGTCGGTGTCCTTGGCGGTGCGGATCTCGGCAACGAGCTTGAGCGCCTTCTCGTCGGACAGGCCATAGAAGGCCTTGGAGACCGAGAGGGACTGGGCCGGGATGGGCTTGTAGTTGGTGGAGGCCACAAAGAGGTCCCACTGCTCGGGCTTGCTGGAGCGGATGTCCATAAAAGTCGCGAACTCGTAGCTGTCGACCTCAGCGGTGAAGCCGGCCTTCTCGAGCTGCTCCTGCAGCGCGACGGTGGCGTTGTACATATCCTTGTAGTCGGGGGTGGTCAGCAGCTTGACCGTCTCACCGGCATAGGAGGTCTTGGCCAGAGCCTTCTTGGCGGCCTTGGCGTCGGCCTGGTTGAAGTACTTCTTGCCCGCATCGGTCGCCCACTGAGTGTTCTCGGGGTTGCCAAGGTTGGGATCGATGTTGAAGAGCTCCTTCTCGCCATAGGCGGCAAGAGCGGCCGCCTCGCAGTCGATAGCCATGAGGGCGCACTTGCGGATCTCCTCGTCGGCGAAGATGCCCTCGTTCATGTTGAGGAAGGCGGTCAAAACGCCGGCATTATGGGTGTAGAGCTTGACGTCGTCGTTGCCGTCGAAGTCGTGGTAGTTCTCGGTGGGAATCTCGCCAGCGATATCGTACTCGCCGGTCTCAAACCCGCTCACGCGCGTGGAGGCCTCGGTCACGAACTGATAGTAGATGTCCTTGGTGGGCGCGGAGACCTTGCCGGTGTAGCCCGAAGCCTTGCCGTGGGCGGCGACATAGTCCTCGTAGCGGGTGAGATGGACGTACTGGTCCTGCTTCCACTCCACAAACTTATAGGCACCGGTACCCACGTACTCGGTCACGCCGGTATCGCCCGCGGCCTCGATGACCTCGGAAGGGAAGATACCCGGATACTGGGAGTGGTTGCCCAGGATGATCAGAAAGTCGATGGCGGGCTCGGTCAGCGTGCAGGTGACCTCGTGGTCGCCCGAGGCGGCGAAGGCGGCGCCGGGCAGCAGGCTCGCGGCGCGGTCGTTGACGGTGAGCCAGCGGTTCATCGAGGCCACGACGTCCTCGGAGCCAAACTCCTTGCCGTTGTGGAAGGTGACGCCCTCGCGCAGCTTGATGGTGTAGGTCAGGCCGTCGTCGGAGACCTCATAGCCCTTGGCCAGCACGGGCTGGGGCTCGTAGTCGCTATCGAGGCCAAAGAGCGGCTCGACGACGTTGCAGATGATGTCCATGGTCACAAGCGACGACGTGGTGTGCGGATCGAGACCGTCCGGGCTCGCCGGTAACGCGATCTGCAGCTCGTCGCGATACTCCACATCCTGGCCGGAGGCAGCGGCGCTACCGCTCTCGACGCCCGAACCGCCGCAGCCGGTGAGGCCGAGGCCCGCCATGACGCACAGGGCAGCGGAGCCGGTCAGAAAACCGCGACGGGAAACGCCCGCCTTGAAAAGATCATTGTTCATTGAGTTCCTTTCGTGTCTGAGTAAACAGATAGAATCTGCCGGGACGGCGGAAATCCCCCGCCCCGGCAGTTATGCGAAGCCGATCGGCGCCCTGCGGTGCATCCGGACACCAGCCGACATGGCAACGGAGAAATCCCTATCGCGTGGATAGGAACACCCGGCGGCACGGCTTAGCGCAGGTGCGGCTAAATCGTCTCGAGGAAGGCTTCGATGCGGGTCTGGAGCTGACCGGCATCCTCGCCGGCGTAGTCGGTCGTGATGTGCATAAACGGAATGCCGGCCTCCTCGGCAGCCTTCTCCACGGCAAACGACTCCATCTCGTAGAGCGTGCAGAACTGCAGGGCCACGTCGACGATGCCGTCGGCATGCAGGTCCTTGGCCATCTGGACAATGTCCTTCATACGCTGGTCGTTGGGCGTAAAGACGGCGCAGTTGATCTTAAAGTAGCGCTCGGCGATGGCATCGAGCATCTCGTCGACCGTCTCACCGGACTCATCGACCAAGTCCCTGTAATAGCGCGAACCCGTGCAGGACTCCTCGCCCACCACGACGCCGCCGGCCTTCTCGATGAGGTTGAACAGCTTCCAGTTGGGCACGGCCATGGGCGTGCCGGTGTACAGGATGCGCTTGGTCCCCTTGGGCGCCACGCCCTCGCCGGTCTCAACACGCTGCTCGCACTCAGCCGCCATATCGTTAATGGCTCCGGTCAGACGCGGCGTGTCGTCCATAAAGGCTGCCTGCACGGTCAGCAGGCTATCGAGACCGCTGATAGGCGCCGGGTCGGCAGTGCGCGTGGCAGCGAGGCGCTGCAGGGCGCGACGCTTCTCATTGACGGCGCGGATGGCGGTCTTCAGACGCTCAGGCGTAATCTTGACGTCACACTCTTCCTCGATCTTGGCGGCGAGCTTCTTGACCTCGGCCTTCCAGGTCACGAGCGTCGACTCGTCGTGTACGTTGGGAATATCCATGACGTACATGTTCTTTTGCGTGGCAAAGAACTCGTAGGCCTTTTTCTTGCCGTCGCAGGTGTTCTCACCCACCACCAGGTCACTCGACTCAATGTAGGGGCAGACCTCGCCCAGCTTAAAGCCGGCAAAGCTCTTGATAAGCGGACAGGTGTTGCGCGGCAAGTGCTCCTCAACCTTGTCCGTTGCCCAGTCGACACCCGAGCACAGACCCACAGGGATACCGTCGCAGGCGAGCACGATCTCCTCGGGTACGTAGACGCAGAAGCTGCCAACAATCTTGGTGGCCTCGCCGGCCTCCTTCTTGTCGAGCATCTCCTTAATACGGCCGCTGTGGATGTTGGTGGCGACAAAATCCAGGTAGGACGTGGACTTGGGGCGATTGTTCTGCGTCAGGAACATATCGCCGTACATCTGGCCCACGGCGCCCAGCAGCATGTCGTGGTCGGCAAGATTCATGCCGAGACTCTCCCACATCGGATGGAAATCGAATTCTTCAGCCATGATGGTTCCCCTCTCGAACCAAAAACGGATAACGGCGGTATCGATGCACGACGGACGGCGATTGCCCGGCCGTGCTCAAACCCGGAATTTTGGGGAACCCGCTTTGCAGTCGATTATTTAGTTGTGCGTCGTCTCTCCCGGAGCCGTGAATATACCTGCTCATATGCGGCTCCGAGCCATGTATAGGGCACGCGCGGCAACGCGGCGAATATATGTCGTCTGCGGCATGTGCGCACCCTCCTTTACAAGATAAGGTCAACTATATCAACGGTCATCGAACATGCGAACACCGTTGACATTCGTACGACAGCGTCGTGTGCCGTCGTTTAATAAATAATCTTTTTTATTGATAAGAGTTTGTCATCCCTCATTCGGCGAGCGGCAAGACAAAGCCGCCGAGGCTTATATCCCCGACGGCATTACCCGGCGCTATCGACAAACCAAATGGATTTTGCTCGCATCGAAGTGCATGCGCAGCGTCTCGCCTGCTTGCGGCAGCTCGTCGACAGGCACGCCCACCTTGTTGACCTTCCACTGCAGACGCGTGGGCGCATCAGCGCGCGGCACGTCCAGCAGCACCAGCCGCTCAAAGCGCGAATCGCTCACACGGGCCACATGCAAATCGTAGCTGTTACGGCCCCGCTCAACGCGATTGTCAACATGGAAATAGCTTGCGCGAACGCCCAGGTACGCCACATTATCGGGGACCGCGCGGCCCACGTTAAAGGTCATGCCCCAGTCGAGGGCCTCAACTTCTTCGTCGCCGATCTTGCGCGCCCGGCTTGTGTTCTTGCAGCCCGTCAGGCGCAGCGCCGCCAGCGTCTGCGGACGGCGGACCACGTCCTCGACGGAGCCGATCTCCTCAACATGCCCGTCGTGCATCACGCAGATACGCTGGCACAGGCGGCACGCTTCGTCGATGTCGTGGCTCACGTAGAGCACGGTGCGGTTACAGACGTCGAACAGGTCGAGCATGTTCTGCTCGAGTGCGCTCTTAAGATAGGAATCGAGCGCGCTCATGGGCTCGTCGAACATAAAGATGCCCGGATGCGCCGCCACCATGCGGGCAAGCGCCACGCGTTGCTGCTGGCCGCCCGAGAGGCGCGCGGGATAGCGGTCGGCAAAATCGGCTAGACCGAAAATGCTCAGGTAGCGCTCGGCAAGTTTTTTACGCGCCGCGGCATCGCCCGCGTCCTTTACACCGGCACATACGTTATCGGCCACCGTCATGTTGGGAAACAGCTGATAGTTTTGGAACAGCAGGGCGCATTTGCGCTCCTGGGGCGACAGGTTGATGCCCGCCGCCGAGTCAAAGAAGATCACACCGTTGACGACGATCTTGCCCTCGTCGGGCGTCTCCACGCCGGCGATGCAGCGCAGTGTACAGCTCTTGCCGCAACCCGAGGCGCCCAGCAGCGCCACGCGCTCCTCGCCGGCCTCAAGCTGCATGTCGAGCATAAACCCGGGATAGCGCTTTTTGATATCCAAAACGAGTGACATGACCTATCGACCTCCCTTCGAGACAGCGTCATCGCGCATGAGCTCGGCCAGCGCCTCGCGATCGATACGCAGGGCATCGCCGCCCGCCGGGTCGAGCGAATCGCCCTGTCCGGCGAGCTCTTTGGCCTGCTTGCGCTCCGCACGGGAAAGACCACGCTCGCGGTACTTTTGCGAATGTGCCGTGTACATGTTGATGAATAGGATGACCAGGAAGCTGAACGCAATTACGACCACGACCCAAAAGAGGGCCACCGACGTGTTGCCGCCCATCCACTCAAAGTAGATGGCGATGGGAATGGTCTGCGTAATGCCGGCGTAGTTGCCCGCAAAGAACAGGGTGCAGCCAAACTCGCCCATCGCGCGGGCAAAGGCGAGCACCGTGCCGGCGGCAATCGAGGGCCAGCCAAGCGGCATCATAAGCTTGGTAAAGATGCGACGCTCGGACCATCCCAGGGTTCGCGCCGCATCGAGCATTTGCGTGTCGAGGCTCTCGAAGGCTCCGAGTGCCGTACGATAGACGAGCGGGAACGACACCACCACGGCAGATATCACCGCTGCCGGCCACGTAAAGACAATCGAGATGCCGTGCGCGATGAGCCACTGGCCCACCCCGGTCGAGCGGCCAAACAGCATAAGCAGCAAAAAGCCACACACCGTAGGCGGCAGCACCATGGGGATGGTAAAGACCGAGTCGAGCAAGCCCTTGATGCGGCTCGAGGTACCCATAGTCTTCCACGCGGCGAACAGGCCCAGCGCAAAGGAGATCA
>USPT01000014.1 GCA_900556705.1 uncultured Collinsella sp. | reverse complement strand
TCGATGCTGCCAAGGACGCTGCCGTGGATCTGGTCTTGCCCGAGAGCAAGAAGTAACCAATTCGGTGCTATTCGTCGGCGGACGCATCGCCTCGTCCGCCGACGCCATGCGGCACCAAGCCGCACTTCAAAGGGTTTGTCCCTTTGGTGAAGCGTTGACGGGAGAGGGCCCGTTTCCGGTGTAGGCCGGCGCTTCGCACTCCGCCATGTCAGAGGTGTCAAACCCCGCCTCTGATGTTGAAGGGAGCATCCATGCTTCTGGTCGCTAACGGTTCCGTCTTTACCCGCAACGCTCAGACCCCGTTCATTCCAAACGGTGCGGTCGCCATTGACGGAGATACGATCGTCGAAGTGGGCCCCGAGCGCGAGCTCAAGGCCAAGTACCCGGATGCCGAGTACGTCGATGCTCAGGGCAACCTCATCATGCCCGGACTCATCAACTGCCACACCCACATCTACTCGGGTCTGGCCCGCGGCCTTGCCATTAAGGGCTGCAACCCCACCAACTTCTTGGAGAATCTCGAGCAGCAGTGGTGGAAGATCGACGACAACCTGACGCTCGACGGCACCAAGGCCAGCGCCTATGCTACGATTTTGGACTCCATCCGTGATGGCGTCACCACGATCTTCGATCACCATGCGAGCTTCTGCGAGATTCCGGGAAGCCTCTTTACCATTAAGGATGCAGCTCAGGAGCTGGGCATGCGTTCGTGCCTGTGCTACGAGGTCTCCGATCGCCGCGGCCAGGAAAAGTGCGATCAGGCCATTGCCGAGAACGCCGAATTTGCCCAGTGGGCCGCCAAGGAGCGTCGCGATAACGACAACCACATGATCGCCGCCATGTTTGGCGGACATGCTACCTTTACGCTTTCGGACGAGACCATGGATAAGATGGCCGAGGCCAACAACGGCCTGACCGGCTTCCACATCCATGTGTGCGAGGGCATGAACGACGTGTGGGACTCCCGCCTCAACCGCGGTGGCATCAGCCCCGTCGAGCGCCTGCTGCAGCACAACCTGCTGGGTCCCGACACCATGCTGGGCCACTGCATCCACGTGACGCCTGCCGAGATGGATATCGTCAAGGAGTCCGGCACCTGGCTGGTCAACAACCCCGAATCCAATATGGGCAACGCCGTGGGCTGCGCCCCCGTGCTCGAGTTCTTCCGCCGCGGCATCCCCGTGTGCATGGGCACCGACGCCTACACCCACGATATGCTCGAGAGCCTTAAGGTCTTCCTGATTATTCAGCGCCACAACGCCGCCATGCCCAACGTGGGCTGGTGCGAGGCCATGACCATGCTGTTCGAGAACAACGCCAAGATGGCGAGCAAGTACTTCGATCGCAAGCTCGGTGTGCTCGAGGCCGGCGCTGCCGCCGACGTTATCGTTATGGACTACAAGCCCTTTACGCCGCTGAGCGAGGAGAATATCGACGGCCACATGCTCTTTGGCATGATGGGCAAAAACTGCCGCACCACCATCATCAACGGCCGCGTCCTGTACAAGGATCGCGAGTTCGTTGGCATTGATGAGGACAAGATCAACGCGTGGACCATGGCCGAGTCCAAGAAGCTCTGGAGCACGCTCAACGATCGCACCTACTAATTCACAAGTAGATTCGCGCGCGTCGGATGTTTCACCACATCCGGCGCGCGCATAGGCGGCCTCCGCGGGGTCGCCGGCGCTGTGCTAGCGCTACACCGTATTTGCGCCCGCCGCGCGGTCTCGCCGGGCGTTACAGAGAGGAACTCATTATGAGCGACATCATGAGGCCGATCCCGTTTTCGCAGCTGATGAACTGGATCATCGAGGAGCACAAGACTCAGGGCGCCGTCTTTGGCGTGCGCAAGATGGTCACGACCAACCAGGAGGGCGCGCTTCCCATTTTTGACGAGCGCATCGAGACTCCGTTTGGCCCGGCCGCCGGTCCCAATACGCAGTTGGCCCAGAACATCGTGGCATCCTACGTGGCCGGTTCCCGCTTCTTTGAGCTCAAGACCGTTCAGGTTATGGACGGCGAGGAGCTCTCCAAGTGTGTCAACAAGCCCTGCATTGTGGCGCAGGACGAGTGCTACAACTGCGAGTGGTCGACCGAGCTCGAGGTTCCGCAGGCCTTTGCCGAGTACGTGAAGGCATGGTTTGCCTGCCACCTCATCGCTCGCGAGTACGGCCTGGGCAGCCCGGACGGCTTTGTCTTTAACATGTCCGTGGGCTATGACCTCGAGGGCATCAAGAGTCCCAAGGTCGATGCGTACATTGAGGGCATGAAGGACGCTAGCGGCTCCGACGTCTGGAACGAGTGCCGCGCATGGGCGCTCGCCAACCTGGACAAGTTTGAGCATGTCGACGCCGCGTTTGTCGAGTCCATCCCGGCACGCGTGTCCAACTCCATCACCGAGTCTACCCTGCACGGCTGCCCGCCGGCCGAGATCGAGCGCATCGCGACCTATCTGATCACCGAGAAGGGCCTCAACACCTACATCAAGTGCAACCCCACGCTGCTGGGCTATGAGTTTGCCCGCCAGCGTCTGAACGAGCTGGGCTTTGACTACATCGTCTTCGACGATACGCACTTCCGCGAGGACCTGCAGTGGGCCGATGCCGTGCCCATGTTCGAGCGCCTGATTGCCCTGTGCGCCGAGCGCGGCCTGGAGTTTGGCGTCAAGCTGACCAACACGTTCCCCGTCGACGTGACGAGAAACGAGCTGCCCTCGACCGAAATGTACATGTCCGGCCGTTCGCTGTTCTCGCTGACCATCGAGGCTGCCCGCCGCATTACCGAGCAGTTCGATGGCAAGCTGCGCATCAGCTACTCCGGCGGCGCCACGGTCTACAACATCCGCGCCCTGTACGATGCCGGCATTTGGCCCGTCACCCTGGCGACCGACGTGCTCAAGCCCGGTGGCTACGAGCGCTTTAGCCAGATGGCCGGCGAGTTTACCGACCTGGATGGCAAGCCGTTCGCGGGCGTCTCGCTCGACGCCGTGACCGCGATCCAGGCCGATTCGCTCACCAACCCGCTCTACAAGAAGCCGTTGCGCCCGCTGCCCGACCGCAAGGTCGCCGGCAAGAGTCCGCTTTCCGACTGCTTTACCACGCCGTGCCGTACGAGCTGCCCCATCCAGCAGGATATTCCCGCCTACCTGGCGGCCGTTGACGAGGGCCGCTACGAGGACGCACTCAACATCATCATCGAGCGCAACGCCCTGCCGTTCATTACCGGCACCATCTGCCCGCATCCCTGCGGCCGTGCCTGCGAGCGTGCGTTCTACGAGCCCGAGGGCGCCCAGATTCGCGCCAGCAAGCTCAAGGCCGCCCGCGAGGCCATGACCGCCGTGCTGCCCAAGCTGCGCGCCCAGGCCATCGCCAACGACGGCGAGCGCAACGTTGCCGTTATCGGCGGCGGCCCGGCCGGCCTGGCGACGGCGTTCTTCCTGACGCGTGCCGGCGTGCCCGTCACCATCTTTGAGGCCCGCGATTCGCTCGGCGGCGTGGTCCGTCACGTGATTCCCGAGTTCCGTATCGCGAGCGACGATATCTCCCACGATGCCGAGCTCTGCCTAGCCTTTGGCGCCAAGGTGCAGCTCAACGCTCGCGTTGATTCCATTGACGAGCTCAAGGACCAGGGCTTTACCGACGTGGTCGTGGCCACCGGTGCCTGGATGCCCGGCTCTGCGGGCCTGGGCGAGGGCGCCGAGCTCGACGTGCTGGAGTTCCTCGAGGCCGCCAAGAAGGGCGAGAAGCTCGAGCTGGGCGAGGACGTCGTGGTCATTGGCGCCGGCAACACCGCCATGGACGCGGCCCGCGTGGCCAAGCGCCTGGCCGGCGTGAAGAAGGTGCGCCTGGTCTACCGCCGCACCAAGAAGCAGATGCCCGCCGATGAGGAAGAGCTCGATCTTGCTCTTGCCGACGGCGTTGAGTTCTGCGAGCTGCTGGCACCTAAGGCACTCAACGGCGCCGTGCTGACCTGCGATGTTATGGAGCTTGGCGAGCCGGATGCAAGCGGCCGCCGCAGCCCCGTCGCTACGGGCGAGACTGTTGAGCTTCCCGCCACCACGGTGATCTGCGCCGTGGGCGAGGGCATCGACGCCAGCCTGTACGATGCCGCGGGCGTCGAGCACGACCGTCGCGGCCGCCTTGCCGCTACCTCCACCGGCGTCGAGGGCGTCTGGGCTGCGGGCGACTGCCGCCGCGGTCCTGCCACCGTGGTCGAGGCTATCGCCGATGCCGCCGAGGTCGCCCGTGCCATCGCCGACGTGGACTTTAACAAGTACGCCGACTGCAACGAGCAGGCCGGCCGCGAGGACACTTGCTACGAGCGCAAGGGGTCGCTGTGCCGCGACAAGCGCAACTGCACCAAGACCCGCTGCCTGGGCTGCGGCTCGGTGTGCGAGGTCTGCTGCGACGTGTGCCCCAACCGCGCCAACGTGGCAATTAAGGTGCCGGGCCTGGCCAAGCATCAGGTCGTCCATGTCGACGGCATGTGCAATGAGTGCGGCAACTGCGCCGTGTTCTGCCTTTACCAGGAGGGTCGTCCCTACAAGGACAAGCTCACCCTGTTCTGGAGCGAGGAGGACATGGAGAACTCCGAGAACGAGGGCTTCCTGGCCGTGGACGAGGACCACTTTAAGGTTCGCGTCGCCGGCACGGTCCGCACCGTCTCGGTCGATGCCGTCAACACCGGTCTTCCCGAGGCCGTCCGCCTGACCATCAGGGCTGTGCGCGACAACTATTCGTACCTTCTTAAGAAATAGGCGAGTCTCTTATGGCCAAATCCATTCAACATAACGTGGCCTACGTTGCCTGCGGAAGCGGTTGCGCCTCCGCAGGCGGCGACGCCCACTGCAGCGAAGGCTGCATTGGCTGTGGCGCCTGCGTCACGGCCTGCCCCCACGGCGCCATTGCGCTGGTCGATGGCATCGCCCGCGTGGACCGCTCCAAGTGCACGGGCTGTGGCCTGTGCGGCATGGCGTGCCCGCAGCGCGTGATTGCCTTCGTCCCCGGCTACCAGAACATTCTGGTGCGCTGCAACAACACCGATAAGGGCGCCATTGCGCGCAAGGTCTGCGACACGAGCTGCATCGGTTGCGGTATGTGCGCCAAAAAGTGCCCTGCCGGCGCTATCCGCATCGAGGACAACTGCGCCCATATCGACGGCGTGGACTGCCTGTCGTGCGGCATGTGCGCCGTCGTCTGCCCGCATGGCGCCATCCACGACCGCACCGGCATCGCCGCCGGCGTGTAGAAGGGAATCACCATGGCACAGGAATTCACTTTTACCGTTAACGGCGTCGAGTGCACGACGACTCAGAACAAGCCACTGCTGCGCTATCTGCGCGACGACCTGCACATTCACTCCGCCAAGGACGGCTGCTCCGAGGGCGCCTGCGGCACCTGCACCATTCATGTGGACGGTGCGGCCGTCAAGGCGTGCGTGCTGACCACCGCTCTTGCCGCCGGCCGCAACATCGTGACTGTTGAGGGCCTGCCCCAGGACATGCGCGAGGCCTTTGTGTACGCCTTTGGCGCCGTGGGCGCCGTGCAGTGCGGTTTTTGCATTCCCGGCATGGTCATGGCGGGTGCGGCGCTCATCGCCGAGGACCCCGAGCCCACCGAGGAGCAGATCAAGTACGCCATTCGCGGTAACGTCTGTCGCTGCACCGGCTACAAAAAGATTATCGAGGGCATCTCGCTGGCCGCTGCGGTGCTCCGCGGCGAAAAGCAGATCGACGAGGACCTGGAGCGCGGCGATGACTACGGCGTGGGCAAGCGCGCCTTCCGTATTGACGTGCGCAAGAAGGTGCTCGGCGAGGGCAAGTATCCCGACGACATCGACGAGCTCAATCAGCCGGGCCTGACCTATGCCAGCGCCGTGCGCTCCAAGTATCCGCGCGCCCGTGTGCTCTCCATCGATACCTCCAAGGCCGAGGCCCTGCCCGGCGTGGTGGGCATCCTGCGCGCCGAGGACGTGCCGGTCAACCAGGTCGGCCACCTTATCCAGGACTGGGATGTCATGATCGCCCAGGGCGATATCACCCGCTGCGTGGGTGACGCCATCGTGCTGGTGGTTGCCGAGGACGAGGCGACGCTCGAGAAGGCCAAGAAGCTCGTAAAGATTGATTACGAGCCGCTGAAGCCCGTGCGTAACATTGTCGAGGCCAAGGCTGCCGACGCCCCACGCCTGCACGACAGCTTCTTTGCCTTTGGCAACACGGTGGAGCTCAAGGACAACGTGTGCCAGAGCCGTCACGTGACGCGCGGCGACGCCGCCAAGGCGCTGGCGGAGAGCGCGTTCACCGTGACGCAGCGCTTTACCACGCCCTTTACCGAGCATGCCTTCTTGGAGCCCGAGTGCGCCGTCGCCTTCCCGTACAAGAACGGCGTCAAGGTGCAGTCGACCGACCAGGGTGCCTACGACACACGCAAAGAGTGTGCCCACATGTTTGGCTGGGATAGCGAACCCGAGCGCGTGGTCGTCGAGACCATGCTCGTGGGTGGCGGCTTTGGCGGCAAGGAGGACGTGTCCATCCAGCATCTGGCCGCGCTCGCCGCATATAAGTTCCAGCGTCCTGTGAAGTGCAAGCTCACGCGTGCCGAGTCGCTCGCGTTCCATCCCAAGCGCCACGCCATGGACGGCACCTTTACGCTGGGCTGCGACGCCGAGGGCAACTTTACCGGTCTGGACTGCGAGATCAACTTTGACACCGGCGCTTACGCGTCGCTGTGTGGCCCGGTGCTCGAGCGCGCCTGCACGCATGCCGTCGGCCCCTACAAGTACCAGAACACCGACATTCGCGGTTTTGGCTACTACACCAACAACCCGCCCGCCGGTGCGTACCGAGGCTTTGGCGTTTGCCAGTCCGAGTTTGCGCTCGAGAGCCTGATCGACCTGCTGGCTGAGAAGGTCGGCCTGGATCCGTTGGAGATTCGCTACCGCAACGCCATCGAGCCGGGCGAGGTTTTGCCCAACGGCCAGATTGCCGACTGCTCCACGGCGCTTAAGGAGACGCTGCTCGAGGTCAAGGATGCCTACTATGCGCATCCCGGACACGCCGGCATTGCCTGTGCCATGAAGAATGCCGGCGTGGGCGTGGGCCTGCCCGATGCCGGCCGCTGCAAGATACGCATCGAGAATGGCCGCGCCGTCGTTTACGCCGCCACGTCCGACATCGGCCAGGGCTGCAACACTGTCTTTTTGCAGGACGTTGCCGAGGCATGTGGTCTGCCGCTTCGCTGCATTGCCAACGGCGAGTGCTCCACCGAGAACGCTCCCGACTCCGGCACCACGTCTGGCTCGCGTCAGACGGTCGTGACCGGCGAGGCCGTGCGCGGTGCCGCCTTCCTGCTGCGCGATGCCATGCTTGACATCGAGGCCGGCAAGCCCGCACCCGATACTCCCGTGAGCGCGCATGGCGACGGCGTCAAGATCGAGTACGACGACGGTCGCGCCTATCAGCTGCACACGCAGGAGCTCGTCGCCGGCCAGGGCATGCATCCTCAGGATCCCACGGCCGCCATCAAGGCGCTCGAGGGATGCGAGTTTGGCTACGTGTACCTGGAGCCGACCGACAAACTGGGTGCGGATGTTCCCAACCCCAAGAGTCACATCTGCTACGGTTTTGCTACGCATGTAGTCATTCTGGATGATGACGGTCGCGTGAGCGAGGTCTATGCCGCGCACGATTCCGGCAAGGTGGTCAACCCCATCTCCATCCAGGGTCAGATCGAAGGCGGTGTGCTTATGGGTATGGGCTATGCGCTTACCGAGGACTGGCCGCTCAAGGACTGCGTGCCCCAGGCAAGGTACGGCACGCTCGGGCTGTTCCGTGCGCCCGAGATTCCGGATATCCACGCCATCTACGTGGAGAAGGACGAGCTGTTGCCCGTGGCATACGGCGGCAAGGGCATCGGCGAGATCGCAACAATCCCCACGGCGCCCGCCGTACAGAACGCCTATCGCGCATTTGACGGCAAGCTGCGTCCCGATCTGCCCATGGTGGATACGCCATACAGCCGCGTCCGCAACCGCGGGTAGGGTAGGGTGCGGACAGTCATTACTGATGGGCCGTCCGCGCTCAACATCAACTGCATATGCTGCGCCTCTGGCCCCAGCTCCATCGCGAGTCGGGGCCTTTTGTTTGGAGCGGAAACTGCGTCCCGGAATTGGCGTTCAGAATGGGATGCGCTTTCCGGTAGAGCCTCTGGCGGAAACAGCGTCCCAGAATCGATGCTCAGAATGGGACGCGCTTTCCTTTTGAGCTTCTAGCGGAAAGCGTGTCCCAGATTTCGGCTCCAGAATGGGATTCACTTTCCGGAACAGCCCTCAAGCGGAAACTGCGTCCTGGAATCATGCCTCAGAGTGGGATGCGCTTTCCGCTAACCGCTCACTTGGAAAGTGCATCCCAGTTTGAGCGTTTATTCCGGGATGCGGTTTCCCCTGAAGGACTCAACCGGAAAGCACGACCCGTTCCGAGACCTGATTCCGGGACACGCTTTCCGCTAGGCCCGCCATCCGGAAAGTGCGTCCCGTTTTGAGCGTCCAGACTGGGACGCGCTTTCCGTTGGCGTGGCCGTTGGGAAAACGCGGCCCAGATAGGGGGGATGCGATCCGGCGATGCGCGGCCTAGCAGCTCCTACAGCTCCACTTCATTGAGCCATGTCGGCAGCGCGGTCTGCCGGATGCCTGCCGTCTGCAGCTTTTTGGCGAGCATTCCTGTCGAGCGGACCTCGTTCATGGTAAAGCGCAGCAGAGGGTGACCGTAGAGCGATAGGTGCGCCTCGCGCTGTCGTTCGGCAACGAGCGCCTCGGCGGTGGTGCGTCCGGCCAGCATGGTCTGGTCGGTATATTTGATGAGCCCGTCGAGCTCGCCCAGCGTGAGTTCCCGCGCCTGGCGCTCCCAGGCAAAGTCCGTTCGTATGGGCTTGGCCGAATCGAAGGGGTCCGTCAACTCGTATTGAAGCCAGTCGGGCGCAAAGCCCGTCTCGATCATGACGGCTCGGGCGACCGATTCCCCGCCGCTCTCGGCGCGGGCGTCGGCATATCGAAGCGTTGTGAGAGCCGTACGAATCGCGCGACCATTGCGGGCAGTCGCTCGTTGCTCAACGGCCTCCATCAGCTGTTCCCGCGCAAGGCCGAGCTTTGAGATCGCCGAATCGGCAATGGGCATGCCGTCGACAAAACCAGTATGCAGCAGGCAATCTGTGGCCGTTTGGATGGGCGGCGTTACCGATATGCCGGCTCTGCGTATTGCTCCGGCCGGCTCAATCTGGTGTCGCTGAATATGTGCGCCCGGACGAGCCGACGGCTTTGTCGAGCTGCAAACATGCACGACATTCAGGTGTCGCCACGAGACCTCGAGCCCCAGCAGGCAAGCTGCCGAAAACGAGCAGAACGTCCAATCGGGGTGGATGATCGCAAGGACACGGATAATCTCGCAATGGCGTTGCGCTCGGTTGAGTTCATCCCAGCGCGTTTTTCGCGCAAACAACCCCGGCATGGGCGAGACAACCGTGCCGCCGGTGCGCCGAAGGAGCGCTTTTCGGATCGCCGTGCTCGGGGGAATCAGACAGCGCCCCTTTTGTTCGGCTTGAGTGAGCAGTTGGTCGATGAGCTGGTCATTGCAATGGGTCATGAGCTACCGCCTCCTTTTGGGTAGCAAAAACGTATCAGCTGGAACTTGTCGCTCAGCTGACCAAAAGCTGACCAAAATCTAACCATGCAGGTAGATGACCTGCTTTTGGCGACATATTTCTTGTTTGAATCGGTGGGCGGTAATCGGCGACCGTGAACGGTAGCTGGATATGAAGTCTTGGTAAGTTTCGGGACGTGTACTTTTTGAAAAAGAGCATTCTATCTGCTGTTTTGTGTTTCTGGATCGCATATTTGAAGGCATGTGATAAGGGTGGCGGACTGTCGCCTTGTATCTGCGGAAACTGTGACCCGGAATTGCCACTCGGAATGGGACGCGCTTTCCGGATGGCATGCTTGGCGGAAACTACGGCCCAGTTTTTGGCTCCAGAACGGGATACATTTTCCGGAACGGTCCACGTGCGGTGGTGTACCGCCTCTTTTGCGTGCGCCGCTAGTCGAATTACGTTATAGCTAGCTATATTATAGGAAGGTATAATATAGCTAGCTATAACGTAAAGGAAGGATGGCCCTATGTTTATCGGAAGAACAACGGAAATGTCCGAGCTCAATCGACTGTATGGCACGGGCTCCTTTGAGATGCCTGTGATTTACGGCCGCCGTCGTGTGGGTAAAACGCGCCTTATCACAGAGTTCATCCAAGGCAAGAAGGCTATTTACTTTCAAGCTCGTCGTACCAATGCAGAGGCAAACCTGCACGGCTTTAGCCAGGCGATACTTGCGGATTCGGTTGGTGCTGCAGGTGTGTCGTTTCGTAGTTTTGACGAGGCGTTCGATGCGTTGGCCACCATGGCTCGCACGGAACGTTTGATTGTTGTGATTGACGAGTATCCCTATCTCGCCCAATCGAATCCCGAGATCAGCTCGTTGCTGCAAGACAAGATCGACCACTTGTACAAAGAGACCAGGCTCATGCTGATTCTATGCGGCTCGTCTCTTTCGTTTATGGAGGAACAGGTGTTGGGTTACGAGAGTCCGCTATACGGTAGGCGTACGGCCCAGTTTAAGATCTTGCCGCTCGATTTTACGACGACCCTCGGCCTGTGGCAGAGCATGAGTCGCGAAGACGCTGCAGTTTGCTATGGCATGACGGGCGGCATTCCTGCATATATCGAGAAAGTCGATCCTACCGTATCGCTCAAGGACAACATCAAACGTCTTTTTCTTGCCCCTACGGGCTATCTCTTTGAAGAGCCGAGTAACCTACTGTTGCAAGAGTGCCGCAATCCCGAGCAATATGATGCGATCGTGCAGGCAATTGCCCAGGGACGCTCGAAGATCTCGGAGATTGCGAGCTCTACGGGAATTCCTGCGAGCAACGTAAAGAGCTATGTGGATAAGCTGACGTCGCTTGGGATTGTCGAGCGCGAGCTGCCCCTAAACGAGATGAGCAATAAACGAGCCGTGTATCTGCTGAGCGATCAGATGTTTAGGTTCTGGTACAAGTTTGTGCCGCAGAACATCGGGCTGATTCAAAACGATATGGCCGAGATGGCGTATGAGCGCATTGAGCCGCACGTATCGGATTACATGGGTACGGTCTTTGAGCTTATATGCAGACAATACGTGTACGAACTCGCGCGGGCGGGCCAGCTTGATGTGGTTCCGGCAAGCGTTGGGCGCTGGTGGGGGACGGATAATCGCACGCATACGCAGGAAGAAATCGACTTGATTGTTGACGATGGCGAGGGCACTGCGCTGTTTGCGGAATGCAAATGGCGCAATGAACCGGTGGGCGAAGGCGTGCTGCAAAAGCTCGTGCATCGAAGCGAGCTCTTTAGGCGGCAGCACAAAAGCTATGCGATCTTCTCGAAGCGAGGCTTTACGCAAGGATGTCAGGAAGCTGCGGCGAGCAGGGGAGATGCCAAGCTGATTTCGTTTGCCGAGATGTGCGAGCGGAGATAACCAAGCACGCTCTGATGTGATGCTCGGAATGGGTCGCGCTAAGGATGCCAAGCGTAAAACCTTCAATGAAAATGGCGTAAAAACTACATCTGTCATGGCGTAAAAACTACATTGAAAGTAGCGTAAAATCAGCATTGAGAATGGCGTAATTTCGCATATCGCGTGATAGAGAGGGACGGCCGTCTGTGGATGCACCAAAGAGATTGACCCAAAAGGGATATAGGCCCCGGCTCATAGAGGAGCGCCTCGACACCCTTATGCGGGCGTTTGGCTGTGTGGAGATCAACGGCCCCAAATGGTGCGGCAAGACCTGGACGGCGCTCTCTCGCTCGGCGAGCGTCTCCAGGCTCGATGAGCCTGCGCAGCGTGCGGCGGCAGAGGTCGACCCAAGCCTGGCGCTCATCGGCGATGCGCCACACCTGGTCGATGAATGGCAGGAGGTGCCCGAGGTTTGGGATGCCGCCCGGCGTTTCGTGGACGCGAGCGGCAACGAACGGGGGACACTTTTGCTCACGGGCTCGACCGCGCTCAAAAGCGAGGAGCGCAGCCATGTTCGTCATTCCGGCACGGGTAGGATCGCCCGTCTGTCAATGCGCCCCATGGCCCTGTGTGAGTCGGGCGACGGCGAGCCGCTCGTGTCACTGGCAAGCCTCTTTAAGGGCGAGGATTTTGCCCCTCAGCGTCGCGAGAGCACGGTGGATGACGTCGCCCGCTGGTGCTGCAGGGGCGGTTGGCCTGCAAATCTTGGGCTTTCGGAAGATCTTGCGCGAGAGACGGCAAGCCAGTACGTGCACTCGGTGCTCGACGTCAACGTGCTGGACGAGGGCATGTCGCCCGAGCTTGCACACGGCCTTTTGCGAGCTCTTGCCATGAACGAGAGCCAGGCTGTCACGTACAAGACGCTCGTAAAGGACGCCTCGTACGGTGAGGCGGGCCCCGACGAGAGGACCATCGCTGCGTACTTGGACCTCTTCAACAGGCTCAAGCTGACCGAGGACCTGTGCGGATGGGAGCCGCCCATGCGCTCGAAGGCCCGCGTTCGCGTGCGCCCCAAGCGCTACTTCTGTGACCCGTCACTTGCGGCGGCGTTGCTGGGGGCTACCCCTGAGCGGCTGCTTGGCGATATGCAAACGCTGGGGATGCTCTTTGAGAATCTCGTCCTGCGCGACGTGCGCGTGTTCCTTTCCACCTACGGCGGTGTCGACAACAGTGTCCATTATTTCCGAGATGAGAAGGGCCTTGAGGTCGATCTGATCGTTGAGCACGACGGGCGCTGGGGAGCCATCGAGGTCAAGCTGAGTGATGCGAAAGCAGACGATGGAGCGAGAAATCTCAAGGCGCTGGAGAGGAAAGTGCTCTCCAATCCTGCCGCCCAGAATGCCGCGCCGGCGTTTTTGGCGGTCGTGGTTGGAAAGGGGAGTATTGCCTACACACGCGACGACGGCGTGGCGGTGATTCCCATGGCGGCACTTGGGGCGTAGTGGTTTTGCGGGCGTGCCGTGCTTCCTTTACCGAAAATCCATTTGGTAAACCAGATGCTCGCGGATAGAATAAAGTTGACGGCAGCCCAAGGGTGATAGCTGGGCAGCGCTGTTGCTTGGTCAAGAGGTCAGTGCCTTAATGGCAGCGACTTGTTATGCTTCGAATGCTGCTTGAGTGCCTCGGAAAGTTCGATAAGCGCCGTGAAGAGCGAGACCAAAGCAACCAAGAGCTCTACGAGCTCTGATGGGCCCGGGATGACCGCTGATTCAAGTCACCGGGCCCAAATCTTTTTCATGCATTTGAATAGAGCGGGCGATTCTCTTGGGGCCGTCTGCATGGCGTGCGACCAGCGCATGGTATTGCGCCCCGCTTTCATGTCCGCACGGGCGCCTATCCTTACGGCAATGTAGCCGCCTATGTAGCAAGCGGCAGTTGACGGAGAAAGGCCCTAACCGTGTCAGCTGAAAAGACGCCGTGTATCTCGGCTATCGATACGACGAACTTTACGCGCCAGATCGTGCTGGACTTTGAGTTTGCGCCGGTGCCAAAGCAGCGCCAGCGCCGTGGGCTGCACAATGAGATTATCGAGGTCGGTGCCGTCAAGCTCGATTACCACGGCAACGTTATGGGCGAGTTCTCGCAGTTTGTGC
>USPT01000013.1 GCA_900556705.1 uncultured Collinsella sp. | reverse complement strand
CGACCAGGAGAGGGGAGGTTACGGCAACTATGGCACCAACTAACGTGGGCTACTCCTTCAAAGAGGCAATCAGCCACTTCTTCCGTAACTGGACCACCTCGCTCGGCGCCGTCATCACGATTTTCCTTTCGCTGTTTATCATCGGCCTGTTCATTATGGGTTCCGCGATGCTGAACTCCGTGATCGGCACCGTCGAGGATCAGGTCGTCATCAACGCCTTTATTAGCGATGACGCCGACCAGGCAGATGTTCAGGCCTTTGAGGCCGAGCTCAAGACGTGGAGCAACGTCAAGTCCGTGACGTACAAGGACAAGGACGACGCGCTGGCCGAGTACACGAGCAAGATGTCGGGCAACGCCGACGCTACCATGAGCGCGCTCGACGGTCAGAACCCGCTGCCGGCTTCGTTTGCCATCGAGATGGACGATCCGTCCATGGTCGAGAGCACGGCCCAGAAGCTCAAGAAGAACGCCGACTTCCAGAAGATCGCGGACGACGGCGACGTCAACGCGAGCGTTCTGTACGGCCAGGAGGAAGTGAGCCGCCTGTTCCAGGTGACGAACTACATCCGTATCGCCGCTGTGGTGCTCGTCGGCCTGCTGACCTTTATCGCGTTCATTTTCATCAACAACACGATTCGCCTGTCCATTACGGCGCGTCGTCGTGAGATCGCGATCATGCGTCTGGTGGGCGCAAGCAACGGCTTCATTCGCGGGCCGTTCATTACCGAGGGCGTGCTGCAGGCCATTTTGGGCTCGCTGCTTTCCATCGGCGTGCTGGAGCTGCTGCGTAACCTGATGGTTCCGCGTCTGCAGGAGAGCATCGGCTGGATGTCGTTTGCGCTGCCGATGCAGTACTACCTGGTGACCTACGCCGCGCTGATTCTGGTCGGCGTGATTATCGGTCTCTTTGGTTCTGCCATCGCCATGCGCCGCTACCTGCGCGTGTAGGCATGCCTGGAACTCATCCCTTCCAACGGGTCGTCTCTTATGGGGCGGCCCGTTTTTTGATCCCTAGGGGACGGCAGGAAAGCGAATCATTTGGGTAGACTCTTTGGAGTTCGCAATCGATAGTTAGGAGGCGCCATGGGGCGCAATAACAAGCATAAGCGTGGAGCTCGCAATAAGCGCGGGCCGGTGCGCAGCGAACGCCGTCCGAGCCTGACCGGGCGCGTGCAGCTCCATGAGCACAGTGCCTATGTCATAACCGAGAATGGCGACTACAAGGTCATGGGCCGTGGCAAGCGCGAGATCATGGATGGCGATACCGTTGCCGTGAGCATTAAGAACAGCCCGCACGGTGAGCGGCGCGCCGTGATCGAAGGCGTGGTTGAGCGCGCAGCCATAAGCGTGGTGGGTACGTACCAGACCGCCGGTCCGCTCGGTGTGATCGAGCCGCTCGATTCGCGTCTGAAGGCCGACTTCTTCATTCTGCCCGAGGATACCTCGGCGGATCGTCTGGGCGTCCACCCGGGTGATGCCGTTGTCGCGCGCATTTTGACCTACCCGACGCGCCTGGAATCGGGCACCGTGACGATCGAACGCCGCATTGGCGGAGATGACGCGCCCGATTTGGGCGTTCAATATGTGATGGCGCGTTACGGCTATACCGATAGCTATCCTGGGGCCGCGCTGGACGAGGCCGAGGGGCTTTCGCTCGATGTGTCCGCGGCGCTTAAGGACCTGCTCCGCCGCGATCTGCGCGACCGCTTTGTCATCACGATCGACCCAGTCGACGCGCGCGACTTTGACGATGCCATTTCGTTGGGGCGCACGCCTGAGGGTGGCTACAAGCTGGGTGTGCATATCGCCGACGTTTCACACTATGTGGCTTGGGACGGGCATATCGATCTTGAGGCTCGCCATCGTACGACATCGGTGTATCTGGCCGATCGCGTGCTTCCCATGCTGCCCGAACGCCTGTCCTGTGACCTGTGCTCGCTTCGCCCTGACGAGGACCGCCTGGCGTTTACCGTTGACATCGAGCTCGATGCACAGGGTCGCGTGCGGCATTACGATCCGTACCCCAGCGTGATTCGCTCGCGTGTGCGTATGGACTATGACGGCGCCGAGGCGCTGCTGGTGCGTGCCGGCGCGGTTGAGTATTCGGTGCTGGAGGGTGCGGCCGAGGATGTTGCGGCTGCCGAGACCTCGCGCGAGGAAGCGCTTGAGCGCGGTCTTGCGTGCGAGGAGGCCGCCCGCGGCTACAACGTCGACCTCGGCGATTTCCTTGTCGCCGCTAACGAGCTCGCCGAACTCCGCCGTCGTATTCGTCGCGCCCGCGGCTCAGTCGATTTTGACACGGCCGAGATTCGCGCTCTGTTGGATGAGGACGGAGTACCCGTGCAGATTGTGGCGCGTGAGCGTTCGTGTGCCACGTCGCTTATCGAGGAAGCCATGCTGCTCGCCAACGAGTGCGTTGCAGAGTGGCTGGCAGACCGTGATATCGAGGCCTGCTATCGCGTGCATGAGGATCCGAGCCCCGATAGCCTGCACGGTGCCGCCGTTGCGCTGGCGCAGCTAGGCATCATCGACGATCGCCGTGCTGCCGGTATTGCCCTGGGGAGCCCCGATGAGCTGCAGGCTGCAGTTGATGCTGCCGCCGGTACGGCCAACGCACCGCTCGTTAACACGCTGCTTCTGCGCAGCATGCAGCGCGCGCTGTACAAGCCGCGCAACGAGGGCCACTTTGCGCTCGCCGCGCCGTGCTACTGTCACTTTACGAGTCCCATCCGTCGCTACCCTGATCTGGTGGTGCACCGCGTGCTCAAACTGCAGTTGGCCTATGAGCAGCTCGGCGGCAAGGACGCCTTGGTCCGTACGCCGCGGCTGATCGGCAAGGGGCGCGAGTCGCTGCCGCGCATTCTGCCGCAGATCTGCCGCGCATGCAGCGATGCCGAGCGCGCGGCAGATGCCGCCAGCCATGCGACGCAAAAGATCAAGATTGCCCAGTACTATGAGGACCGTCTGGGCGAGCGCTATGCCGGAACCGTCTCGTGGGTTAGCAGCATGGGCCTTTTTGTGCGCTTGGACCTAACGCAGGTCGAAGGCTTGGTTTCGATCAAGAGTCTGGGCAACGAGTGGTTCGAGTTCGACGAGGACGCGCTCACGCTCACAGGTGCCGACACGGGCACCCGTTACGAGCTGGGGCAGCGCGTGATTATCGAGGTCTCGCGCGTCAATACCACGCGTGGGCACTTGGACTTTAAGCTTATCCATTAGCCAAATCCCGACTCATGGTGGGGGAGCGGAGAGCGGCCTTTCGGGACCGCCCTTCGCATTTGAATCGTGGCTACCTTGCCGTCTGCTCGGCCGCCCGCTTACCTGCTATTTGAGAGGTAAAACCTACCAAAATAAACCTGTCCCTTTTTGGCAGGTTTACAAGAAAGCGGGGATGAGATGGCGACGGTGTACGGTTATGCGCGGGTGAGTTCGCGCGATCAGAACCTTAATCGGCAGCTGGATGCGCTGGGCGCCTATGGCGTGGGCTCGGCGAATATTTATGCCGACCATGCGAGCGGCAAGGACTTCGATCGACCGCGTTATCGCGAGCTGCTGCACGTCCTGGGAGACGGGGACGTGCTGGTGGTGCTTTCTATCGACCGACTTGGCCGTAATTACTCCGAGATTCTTGAGGAATGGCGACGCATTACCAAGGAGCTCGGGGTTGCCATTGTGGTGTTGGACATGCCATTGCTTGACACGCGCGTCAGGGCCAGCGGCGCGCCGGATGTGACCAACGTCCTGATTGCCGATATTGTGCTGCAACTGCTGAGCTACGTGGCGCAGGTGGAGCGCGAGAATATCCATCGGCGCAAAGCGGAGGGAATTGCAGCGGCGCGGGCGCGAGGGGTCCGTTTCGGTCGACCTCGCAAACCGTGCCCTCCTCAGTTTGAGCTGGTGCGCGATAGCTATGAGGCAGGCGATATTACCCGCAGCCAGGCAGCAAAGTGCCTGGGCGTGTGTGTGGGGACGTTCGATCGCTGGATGCGCGAGGCGGGGTAGGGGTTTGCGTCGCTTTGTCGCTTCCTGTTGCGATTCAAATTTTGATACGGTGACGATGCCATTTGGGGCTACACTCGCTGATATTCAAAAAAGGAGGTTGGCCCTTGACGCGCGTAAAACAGATAATCGGATGGACCGCAATTGTTCTGTTCGTTGCAACGCTGGCGGGCATCTGGGTGCTGACGGAGCAAAATGCGGTGGAGACGTCGTTGCTGAGCGAGTCCACCGCGCGTGTGGTGGAGGGTCAGGCTACGGGCGTTCAGGCTACTGATGCCACGGGTGAAGCCCAGACAGAGAACGGAATGACCGGGGGCGCCGATTCGGCTGCCTCGAATGTCCGGTCTGGCCGACTTGCTTCCATTCGCATGTGGGTGGGCACAAACGTCCGTCGCGTTGCCCATACCGTAGAGTTTTTCTTCGTCGGATTGTTCGCCTCGGTGGTCGTGGTTTGCTTTTCCAGGCGTCCGTGGAGCGTATGCTCCCGTTGCGTGCCCGTATTGCTCTTTTGCGCCGCCTGCTCCGTTGGCGATCAGGTACATAAGATCTTTGTTCCCGGCAGGCATTTCGACGTTATCGATTTAGGATTCGATGCTGCGGGCTATGTCACCGCCATGCTGTTGGTATTGCTGGCGGCGGCGTTGGTGCGCCATGCGACTCGGCCGATCGGCGCCCATGCGAGGCGCTAGCCGGTAACAAACCCGTTTCTGATAATGCAACCTCGTTGAATTATTTTGTGTCGCGCGTATTTCCGAGCGGTCGGATTTGAGGGGCGAGCGGTAGAACGCTCGCCCTTTGTGCGCCACGATGCGGCACAATGTACCGCAAAAGCTGTTTGTATCCGGTACGAATCGTTCGTTGGTCTTTAATTCTTCTCAACGGAGGCGTTTGAGATGGCAAACGGATTGCTTTTGCGGCTTCGCGAGCGTGAGCTCAGCGCGAGCCCGGCGGAACGCAATGTCATCGCATATGTAAGCGCTCATCCGCACGAGGTGGTCGGGCTGTCCGTCCGCGGTCTTGCCGATGTCACGTTCTCCTCGCCCTCGAGCATTTTGCGCTTTTGCAAGCGTTTGGGTTTTGCGGGCTACAAGGAGTTCCAGCGCGAACTGATTGCCGAGCTGGCGCTCTTAGGCGACAAGAAAGACGTAGCCCTCGAGGACATCTCCATGGATGACAGCGTCGAACGTATCGTGGGGAAGGTGATGAAAAGCAACGTGCGCACGATCGAGGCGACGGCGCGAACGCTCGATTACACCGTCTTGGAGCGATGCGCGGCCCGTCTTAAGCGGGCACGCGCAGTCAATCTGTTCGGTATTGGTGCCTCTCGTTTGGTCGCGCACGACCTGGCGCAAAAGCTCATGCGTGTCGACAAAGAGTGCCATCTGTACGACGACTGGCATGGTCAGCTCTTATGTGCCAAGAACATGCATGAGGGCGATATGGCAATCGCCTTTAGTTACTCGGGCTTGACGCAAGAGGTGCTGGACTGCACCGCCGAGGCTCAACGCCACAACTGTCCCGTTGTGGCCGTTACCAAAGTAGATGGATCATCCAAGCTTGCCACCATGGCCGATGCCGTGCTCGGCGTTGCTGCGAGTGAACCCTTGGTCCGCAGCGGTGCCATGGCTTCGCGTATGGCCCAGCTTATGGTTGTCGATGCCCTGTACGCTGCTTACGTTGCCAGCGACTACGAACGGGCGACGCATGTCATTAAGCAAAACTACATCGAGAAACAGGAAAGATGAGGTGAATGAAATGCTCGATTTAACAAAATTCACGACCGAACAGCGTAATCAAAGGTCAATGGACCTCGATACGATGACATCGCTGCAAATCGTCACGACGATGAACGATGAGGATCTTCGTGCCGTCCAGTCGGTCACGAAAGTGTTGCCCCAGGTTGCCACAGCAATCGACTGGGCTGCTGAGACACTCGAGCGCGGCGGGCGCGTCTTTTACATGGGCGCAGGCACCAGCGGTCGTCTGGGCGTACTCGACGCTTCGGAGTGTCCGCCCACGTTTGGCGTGTCACCCGATCTGATTGTCGGGCTCATTGCCGGAGGCGAGACGGCGTTTATCAAGGCTGTCGAAGGTGCCGAAGACAGCGATGAGCTTGGCGCGAACGACCTGCGAGAGCGTGGACTCTCGGACAAGGATCTTGTCGTTGGCCTGGCGGCAAGCGGTCGTACTCCTTATGTGGTGGGCGGCCTTGTGTACGCCAAGGCAACTGGGTGCAAGACCATTGCAATTGCCTGCAACCAAGGGTCGAAGATTGGGGAGAGCGCAGATCTTGCCATTGAGCCCGTGCCCGGTCCCGAGGTGCTGACCGGCTCAACGAGACTCAAGGCGGGAACGGTTCAAAAGCTCATTCTCAACATGATTTCGACCGGTGCCATGGTCAAGATTGGCAAGGTGTACCAAAACCTGATGGTCGATGTGCAGCAGACGAACGAGAAGTTGGTGGTGCGCGGCCAGAACATCGTGATGGAAGCGACCGACTGCACGCGCGAGCGCGCTGTTCAGGCGCTTGCGGATGCCGGCGGCCACGTAAAAACCGCTATTGTCTCGGTGCTGTTGGACTGCGATGCCGAGCAGGCTGCGGTAGCTCTTGAACGGGCGCACGGCCATGTCCGTACTGCGGTGAGTGGCCATGAGAAGAGCAATGCCGACGCCCAATAGGTGCGCGGCGTGAGCTGATATGACATCCAGACGAGATACCCAATACAAGGAGGAGTTATGACGAACAAAGAGCTGGCCCAAAAGCTGTTGGACCTTTTGGGCGGTAAAGACAACGTGCTCGCAAACGCGGCGTGCATGACGCGCCTGCGCGTGACCGTCAAAGACACGGGCAACGTCGACACGGAGGGTATTAAGGCACTCGACGGCGTGATGGGCCTGGTCGAGGACGACACGATGCAGATCGTGCTGGGTCCGGGCAAGGTGAATAAGGTGCTCGAGGAGTTCTCCAAGCTCACCGGCCTTGCGAAAGGCGTTGCCGACGAGAGCGTGGTTGACGCTGCGGCCACAAACAAGGCCGCGCAGAAGGCCAAGTACGAGTCCAAGCCGGTTCAGGCCTTCCTCAAGAAGATTTCCAATGTCTTCGTCGCCCTGCTTCCCGGCATCATTGCGGCTGGCCTCATCAACGGTATCTGCAACGTCATTA
The DNA here is from genome assembly GCA_900556705.1 of uncultured Collinsella sp. Taxonomy (GTDB): domain Bacteria; phylum Actinomycetota; class Coriobacteriia; order Coriobacteriales; family Coriobacteriaceae; genus Collinsella. Next base: position 6,682 of record USPT01000013.1, on the reverse strand, counting down.
ACGTCTCGACGGCAGGCGCGCTTGCAGGCGAGTGGTGGTACCAGGGCATTCGTTCCATGGGCTGGGCCCTGTTCGCCTATCTGCCCATCTTGGTGGGTTATAACGCGGCACGTGAGTTTGGTGGCTCCGCTGCGCTGGGCGGCATCGCCGGCATGATGTGCATCGCCAACAGTGCCATGCCCCTGCTTGCGCCTGGCGCGGCTGATCCTGCCACTGCCATTCTGCTGCCGCTCACCAATACGCAGTACAACCCCGCAGCGGGCGGCATGATCGCGGCTCTCATCGCTGGCGCATTTTTTGCCTGGATGGAGCGTCAGATTCGCAAGGTTATGCCCAACGCACTCGACACGTTCTTGTCCCCGCTGCTGGTGCTCATCATCGGCGCCTTTGCTCTGATGCTCGTCATCCAGCCGGTTGGTGCATGGCTGACGACTGCCATCTTTAGCGTTTTGACCTTTATCTTCGAGAAGCTGGGCGTCCTGGGCGGCTATATCCTGTCGGCAGGCTTCTTGCCGCTGGTTTCCGTCGGCCTGCATCAGGCGCTCACGCCGATCCACGCTATGCTCAACGATCCCGACGGCGCTACCAAGGGTATCAATTACCTGCTTCCCATCCTTATGATGGCTGGCGGCGGCCAGGTCGGTGCCGGTTTGGCGCTGTACTTTAAGACCAAGAACGCCAAGCTCAAGAAGTACGTCGCAGAGTCCATTCCCGTTGGAATCCTGGGTGTGGGCGAGCCTCTGATGTATGCTGTTACGCTGCCGCTCGTTCGTCCGTTTGTGACGGCCTGCCTGGGTGCCGGATTTGGCGGCGCGCTCGCGGCGCTGCTTCACATCGGCACGGTTTCTCAGGGCGTTTCCGGTCTGTTTGGCCTGCTGATCGTCGTTCCTGGCCAGCAACTCGGCTACGTTGCCGCTATGCTGCTTGCCTATGCCGCCGGCTTTGTCCTGACGTGGTTCTTTGGCGTCGACGAGCAGAAGATCAACGAGTTCTTTGGCGAGTAGTTTGATATCGCGAGCCGTGTTGCTCGGGGTTCGCGGCGCGCAGCAGATTTCTTGATGTTATGGTTGTGCCGGCGGGGCTAGCTGCTCCGCCGGCCTTTTTTAAAGGAGCGTTGAAGCGTGAAAACGGGTATTTCGATTTATCTTTCCAGCCCTCTGCAGGATATTGAGCGGACGATTGAGCGCGGTGCCGCGGCGGGTGCGCGCTATGCGTTCACCTCGCTGCATATTCCCGAGGATGGGGGAGCGGCGTATGCAGATAAAGTCCGTCATGTTCTGTCGCTGCTTTCCGCCCGCGGCATTGCGCTCATTGCCGATGTGGGGCCTCGCACGTGCGATTTGCTCGGGCTTGAGCGCATCGAGGATCTGCGCGATTTGGGGTTGGAATACCTTCGTTTGGACTATGGTTTTAGCGCCCAGCGGGTCGCGGAGCTGTCCGGTGTATTTCGCATTGTGGTCAATGCATCGACGGTGAGTTCTGATGAAATCGCATCGTGGCGTGAGGCCGGTGCCGATGTGACTCGTTTTGCCGCCTGCCACAATTTTTACCCCAAGCCTTATACCGGTTTAGCTCTTGAAGATGTTGCTCGGACGAATCTTCGTCTTGCGGCGCTTGGATTCGAAATCATGGCTTTTGTGCCGGGTGATGCTAACGTTCGCGGGCCGGTATTCGAGGGACTGCCGACGGTCGAGGCGCAGCGCGGTCGCGCGTCAAAGGTTGCCCTCAATATGCTTGAGCTTGCACATGGCGCCGATTGCGACATTGTGTTGGTCGGCGACCCCGATCTTTCCGATGCGGGCTGGGCGCAGTTTGCTCAAGTTTCCGCCGGATACGTGGACCTGCAATGCGAGCTTGAGCCCGGTTATGCCTATGTGCGCGGGCAGATTCATCACGACCGGCCCGACTCGAGTGTCCTCATCTTTAGGTCTCAGGAGTCACGTACGAAGCTTAAGCCGGATTCCGTGCCGACGGATGCCGGAGCCGGCCTGCCGCGAAAGGCGGGGTCGATCGCTGTGAGCAATAGCGGATATGGGCGCTACGAAGGCGAGCTTGAGATTGCGCGGGTCGATCTTCCCGGTGACGAGCGCATGAACGTTGCGGGCCATATCACGCCCGAGGCAATGGAACTGCTGCCGTTTATCAAGCGCGGATTCGGGGTACGGTTCGTTTAACGTGTGACCCGCGGGCTACAATTGGCCCATCATACGAAGGCGCCTCGTGTGGCGTGTGCCTGCGTTGGCCGATCTATATTCGGAGGATTCCCATGACTGTACTGTTTGTTGAATATCCCAAGTGCTCGACCTGTAAGAAGGCCAAGGCATGGCTGGACGAACATGGGGTAGAGTATATCGATCGCGATATCGTTTTGGACAATCCCACGGCTGATGAGCTTGCGACCTGGATTGCTCGTTCGGGGCTGCCGGTGCGGCGCTTCTTTAATTCGTCGGGCATGAAATATCGAGAGCTGGGCCTGAAGGCGCGTCTGGATGCGGGCATGACGGATCGGGAGTGCTACGAGCTGCTGGCGACCGACGGCATGCTGGTCAAGCGTCCGCTGCTGGTGGGCGACGACTTTGCGATTCCCGGCTTTAGGGAAGCGGCTTGGGCCGAGGCGTTGCTGTAGCGGCTGCGGAAAGTGCGACCCGGAATTCGCTTCCAGAATGGGATGCGCTTTCCCAAAGTGGCCGGTTGCGGAAAGCACGTCCCATTCTGAGCTTCGATTGTGGGACACGGTTTCCTGAGCTTGAAATCTGGGACGCACTTTCCGCCGGCGGGCCTGCCCCAGTCAGTCCGCCAGCTGTGCCCATTCGTGCGGATCGTAGACCTTTACGTGCTTGTTGGGCTTGCCGCTCCAGTACTCCTCGTCCATAAAGGGCAGATATGCCTGAACGCCGGGGCAGATAAAGGGAATTCGCTGCTGTTGCAGTCGCTCGCGCTGGCGCTGCTCCAGGTGCGCCTCGGATATGACGGTTGGCATGCCGGACAACTCGACGAGGCTTGCCTGGATTCGCTTAAGGTCGGGGAGTCCCGCGTGCCATGACATCCGCATGATCAAAAAGGATGCACGGCGGTATTTTGCCTGCACCACAGTAATGGCGGGGCGCAGTGTGGGATGGATTTTGTCCCGTTCGGGCCAAAGGTCGGCAGTGATCTCAAGGCCCAGGGTCTCCCATAGGTAATCAAGCTCTTCGTCCATGGCGCCTCGATATCTACGCGATCATTGATACTTCGATTGTGTTGCCTGGTGCTATCGTTTTCACGGTAGAATCTGCCAACGGTTGACGGCTACCGCTCGCGGCGTTTTGCCCTTCGTGTACAGCGGTCGGCTTCACAGGTCCTTCACGGGTTGGACTAAATTAGGCCAATTTGACTGAATTTCAAAAAAGTCAAAATTGGGGCTTGCGTCACGGCGAGACTTCCCGTATATTTCTTTCTTGCGCAAAGGCACAGCCGAGCGCAGCGATGCAGTCATTGGGATGTCGTCTAATGGCAGGACAGCGGATTCTGGTTCCGTCAATGGGGGTTCGACTCCCTCCATCCCAGCCATTGCATTTGCTACATATGGCCCGTTCGTCTAGCGGTTTAGGACGCCGCCCTCTCAAGGCGGAGATCACCAGTTCGAATCTGGTACGGGCTACCAAAATTGAACGCCCGGGCCTCGTAAGAGACCCGGGTTTTGTGTATTGACCGTATATACGGCGCCTGCCGTGTTTCGCTCAGATCGAGGAGTAGCCATGGATCTGCCCATCAGCTTGCAAGACATCACGTATGCCGAGAACTATCTGGCGCAGGGCGACCTGGCTACGGCGACGCCGCTGCTGGAGCGTCTGGTGGAGCTCGCCGAGGAGTATATCGACGCTGAGTGCAAGACGGAGGAGAAGCGTCAATACTTTAGCTTCGATAGCAAGTTTGAGCGCTTGGCCTATCGCCGCGTGGAGAAGGATCCGCGCGAGCTCGTGCAGGTCGAGGTGCCGTTTGACCGCCTGTACTCTGATATGGCTTTTGCCTACATTCGCCAGCAGGATTATGTGAGCGCTCGTAATGCCCTGATGCAGGCTGTGCGTTGGGACCCCATGAACTGCAACTATCGCTTGGATTTGGCCGAGCTGTTCCGCGCACTCGAGGACAAGCAGGAATGGGCATCGCTCTCGTTCTCGGTGCTGGAGCGTGCAAGCGATGGCAAGTGCGCCGCCCGCGCTTACGCCAATCTAGGCCAGTACTTCTTGGAGCCCGAGACCGAGAACGTTTCGGCTGCCGTGGGCTGCGCGCGTCTGGCGCTGCGCCTGGCGCCCAACGATGCGCATACGACGCGCCTGCTCAACAAGATCCATACCACCTATCCGGATGCCGCTGATGAGAGCGACGACCACGTGATGGGTGAATTGGCCCTGCAAGGCGTGCCGACCTCGCCTTCGGCCGAGATTGCCATCTGCCTGATTATGTGCGCGACCGATGCTGCGAGCGACGGCGACAAGCAGGAGGCGACGCGCCTGACGGTGCGTGCTCGCGACTTGGTAGGCGAGGAGGCCTGCGCAGCGATTATCAAACTGGTGCGCGTGAGCGACGCCGAGCTCAATGCTGAGCACAAGGCAAAGCGCGACGCTGCGGGCAAGGGTTCCGATGGCGCCAAGGAGGCCGGCGATGCCCAGTAAGCGCGAGCGCAAGCTCATCTCCAAGAATCGTTCGGCACATCACGAGTACTTTATCGACGAGACGTTCGAATGCGGTATTGAACTGAGCGGCACCGAGGTCAAGTCGATTCGCGAGCGCGCCTGCCAGATCACTGACACCTTTGCGCTGATCCGTGGCGGCGAGTGCTGGCTGGTGGGCCTGCATATTCACCCTTATAGCCATGGTGGCGTGTGGAACCGCGACCCTGATCGCCGTCGTCGTCTGCTGCTGCACCGCAAGGAGATTGACTTTCTCGACGGTAAGCTGCGTAATCGCGGCTATGCCCTGGTGCCGCTGGAGCTCTACTTTAATACCGACGGCCGCGTAAAGCTGCTGCTGGGCCTAGGCCGCGGCAAGAAGCTTTACGACAAGCGCGAGGATATGGCCAAGCGCGATGTCCAGCGCGAGATTGACCGTGCGCTTAAGGAGCGTAATCGCTAGGCGCTCTGTGTAAGTTGCGGTGGAATACGGACTGTTTTGCCTGTTTGAGGGGCTATTTAGTCTCTATTTCACCGCAACCGCGGGCGTCTCATGTTCCTCACGGTTCTGACACATATGCCTCAAAGGCGGTGTCCATTATGGGCGTCGCCTTTTTTGTGGGTACATACATCCATGAGGTTCCAACCCGGGTTAGGGGAGTGATCGTTATGGACAAAACTGCGTTCTTTACCATGCCGAGCGGTCTGTACGTGGTGAGCGCTGCGGCAGACGGGCTGCGCGCCGGCTGCGTCATCAACACTGCGGTGCAGGTGACGTCCATGCCGCCGCGTATTTCGGTTGCCGTGAACAAGGACAATGTCACCTCGGGCGTCATCGCATCGGCCAAAGCGTTCGCGCTGACCGTGATCGATCAGACCGCCGACATGCTCTACATCGGTAACTTTGGGTTCCGCACCAGCAGCGACTATGACAAGTTTGCCAAGTACGAGACCCGCGAGACTGCCCTTGGCATGCCCTATGTTCCTGAGCACGCGGCAGCGCTGTTTAGCTGCCGTCTGATCGACACTGTGGATGTTGGCACGCATCTACTGTTTATCGGTGAGGTCGAGGATGCCGAGCGTCTGAGCGGCGAGACACCGTTGACCTATGACTACTACCACAAGGTGCTGAAGGGCAAGACGCCGCCCAAGGCTTCATCGTATCAAGGCTAGAAATGTTCTAAAAATACTTGCATTATATTATTGAGAACATATACTAATAGGCAAGTACACCAGCAGTCACGTTCGAGAGGAGAACATCATGGCTGAGGAGAAGAAGACGTATAAGTTCGTGTGCGTCGTTTGCGGTTACGAGGTTGAGGTCGATACGCCCGAGCTGCCCGAGGATTATGTGTGCCCGGTGTGCGGCGTCGGTCCCGATCAGTTTGAGCTCGTCGAGGAGTAGCTCGCAGACACACGACTTGCAGCAACATATAGCTCTGTCCAAGGGTCCTGGTCGAATTTTCGGCCGGGGCCCTTTTCCTCCGTTCCCAAGGAATCACGGCTGCTGCTAGCCGATCCTGTCTGTCGTAAGTCCGGCCGACCTTTTGTCTCAATCTGTAACATCTAGACACGTAAAACCCCTCTATCTGTTACAGATTGAGACAAACGAAGCTGTCCATCGGAATGATCTCGATCTGTAACATCTAGACACGTAAAACCCCTCTATCTGTTACAGATCGAGACGTTTGCCTGGGTAGGTGCGCCGTTTTGTTACATCCCCGTCAGCAGCACGGCATCGAGTGCCGTCACGATGACACCGATCCCTACGAGCAGCGCGTTGAGCGGGCGCGAGTTGGCGTATTTGCCCATGACGCGGGGCGAACTGGTGAGTCGTATGAGCACAAAGACCGTAATCGGCAGCTGAAGCGACAGCAGCGCCTGACTCCAGATAAGACCTTCAAAAGGATTCGGGACGACCAGGCAGGCAACAACTGCGCCGGCAAAGCAGAGTGCCACGCCAATCGATGAGTGTCGGTCGTGGATGTCGTATTCCTCGTCGAACATGCCCGCGGTGATGGTGCCCGCCG
>USPT01000012.1 GCA_900556705.1 uncultured Collinsella sp. | reverse complement strand
TCGACCGCTTTGTGGAAGGTGTGTGCTAGCCCATGTTCGGCAATCCCTCGTATCCAACGTATCAGGCTTTTTTGGGGCTTGGCGTCGCCGCTGCCATTGCGCTGCTGCTCATGCCGTGGTGGATCAAGCTACTTAAGGTCGAGGGTATCGGCCAGCAGGTTCGTGCCGACGGCCCCAAGCGTCATTTGGTTAAGCAGGGAACGCCCACCATGGGTGGCGTTGTCATTCTCGTCGCGATTTCGCTGACCTGCCTGCTGATGGGCAAGCTCACCACCGAGCTCGTGCTCGTGCTGCTCGCCACGCTGGCGACCGGCGTGCTGGGCCTGATCGACGACCTGACCTCCGTTACGCATGGGCGCTCGCTCGGTCTGACGCCTCATGCCAAGATGATCGGCCTAACCATTATCTGTGTCACCTTTACGGTACTTGCCGTTAACTGGTGCGGCGTCGCCCCCGAGATTCGTTTTCCCGGCGGCCTGACGATTGACCTTGGCGTGCTTTCGACCACCATCTGCGGCCTTTCGTTCCCGTGGCTCTACATTGTCTTTTGCTGGCTGATGATCGCCGGTCTTTCTAATGCCGTGAACCTGACCGATGGCCTTGACGGTCTTGCCGGCGGCACCTCCATGATTGCCATGCTCGCCATGGCTGCCATGGCGTTTTTGCACGGAGACGTGAACCTGTCCATCTTCTGCACCGCGTGTGCCGGTGCCTGCTTGGGCTTTCTGTGGTTCAACTGCTATCCGGCGAGCATCTTTATGGGCGATACCGGCTCGCTTGCCCTGGGCGCCGCGTTTGCCTGCACGTCCATCATGACCAACACCGAGGTCGTCTCCCTCATCATCGGCGGCCTGTTTATCGTTGAGACCCTGTCGGTCATGATTCAGGTTGTCTACTTCCACTTTACGCACAAGCGCGTCTTCCTTATGGCGCCCATCCATCATCATTTCGAAAAGAAGGGCTGGGCCGAGACCAAGGTCGTCATCCGTTTTTGGATTATCGCTGCGGCCTTTGGTGCCGTTGGCCTTGCCCTGTTCTTCCAGTTGGGATAGTGGTCTTTCATGCCTCTTGCTGATGTCTTTAGCCTGCTCGTTTTGGGTCAGGGCAAATCCGGTCTCGATGTCGCCCGCTGGGCGCTGGCACATCCCGAGCGCGTAAGCGCCGTTACCGTGTATGGCGGCGGCACCTCTGAGCCCAATGACGCCACGCGTGCGCTCGAGGCTGCTGGTGCGTCGTTTGTCTATGGGACCGAACAGGTCGAGGGCGCCTATGACGTATGCGTGACGTGCCCGGGCATCTCGGAGTTCTCGGGCTTCTTTAAGGCCGGGCGCGAGCATGCCGCCCAGATTATGGGTGAGCCCGAGTTTGCCTATCGCCTGTCGCCCGATAACTGGATTGCCATCACGGGCACCAACGGCAAGACGACCACCACGTCGCTGACTGATTTTCTGCTTAAGGCTGCCGGCGAGGCCAGCGTTGCTGTCGGCAACATCGGCGAGCCGCCGGTCAACGAGATTGACGGCCGAGCCCACAACGAGTGGTTTGTGGCTGAGCTCTCGAGCTATCAGATTGCTACGACAACCGAGCTCCACCCCCGCGTGGCGGTGCTGCTCAACATCACTCCCGACCACTTGGGCTGGCATAAGAGCCATAAGAACTATGCGCTTGCCAAGATCAAACTGTTTGACAATATGGTCGATGACAATCTGGTGGTTGTCGACGTCGAAGACGCCGGCATTCACGAGTTCGATGAGTACATCTACACGCCGGGTCGTCGCATCTGCAAGGTTGCCTTTGACGAGCCTGAGGGCGAGGATGCCGCCTTTGTGCGCGATGGCAAGATGATCGTGCGTCTGAAGGGTGTCGAGACCCCGCTCATCGCTACATCCGAGCTCAAGATCTCGGGCCATCACAATGTTATCAATGCCCTGTGCGCTGCCACGGCTGCCTTGGCAGTCGGTGCCGATGTCGATGGTGTCTGCCGCGGTCTTGCCTCGTTCCAGCCGCTCGAGCACCGCGTGGAGCCGTGTGGCGAGATTGACGGCGTGCGCTACGTCAACGATTCCAAGGCGACCAACACCGATGCGGTCGAGAAGGCACTGACGGCATTTCCCGATGACGACGTGATCTTGCTGCTCGGCGGCCACGATAAGGGCACGCCGCTCACGGACTTCGCGCGCGTCGTTATGGACAACGTGCGCTCGGTCGTCTGCTTTGGCGATGCGCGCGAGCGCTTCACCGCCGCTATGGACGAGGCCGATGTCGATGGCGATGTGGATATCGCCCAGGCGGATGACCTGCGCGACGCCGTGGACGTTGCCCGTTCGCTTTCGAGCCGTGGTGACGTGATCTTACTTTCTCCTGCCTGCTCTTCGTTCGATGAGTTCTCGGGCTATGAGGAGCGCGGCCGCGTGTTTAAGGACTACGTGGCTCAGCTTGCCGCTACAGCGAAATCACAAATGGAATAGGGGTTGCGGTGAGAGAGGAGAGCCCCCGACAAGGTATGAGGAGGCCCGACTCGGACCGTGCTTCCTCACGTCGCACCACACCGCGTTCCAGCCGCGGCGGGCAGTCGTTTAGCGAACGCTATATTGCCGGCGTTCCCGCCCGTATCATGCGCCCCCGTTTGATATTCATGGCCTGCTTGTTTACCTTGGTATGCTTTGGCCTGCTGATGGTGTACTCGGCGTCTTCGGTCGAGGCGCTGCACGAGAATGGCTCGGCGACGTTTTTTCTGGGTCGACAGGCCGCGTTTGCCGTGGTCGGTGTTCTGGCGCTGATTGCCATCGTGCGCGTTTTGCCGGACAGCTGGTTTGGGGAGGATGTGCTCAGGATCTTCCTTATCGGCATGATAGGGCTACTGCTTCTGGTGTTCTTGGTGGGCAGCGGCAGCCGCGGCGCCACGCGCTGGCTCAACATCGCCGGTATTCAGTTCCAGCCTTCCGAGTTTTTAAAGCCATTTGCCATTGCGTATTCGGCCATCATGCTTGATCGCTTCTTTTCGCCCGGTGGCAACATCAACGAATTCCTTCGCAAGATGGGCATCTACCTGGGCATTTCGCTCTTTCTGATTTTTATCCAGCCCGATTTCGGTACTGTCCTGATCATCCTGTTGACCCTCATGTGCATGGCGTTGTTTGCGGGTCTCGACCCCAGATTTATCATCGGCGTGCTAATCTTCGGCATTCTCGTGATCGTGATTGCGCTTGTCGCAGAGCCGTACCGTATGGTGCGTATTCAGGTTGCCTTGAACCCTTGGGCCGACGAGTATGGTGACGGCTATCAGGCCACGCTTGCCATCATGGCCTTTGCCTCGGGCGGTCTGTTCGGCCGTGGCATCGGCAACTCAACCATGAAGTACTCGTATCTGCCCGAGGCACACAACGACTACATCTTGGCCATCATTGGCGAGGAAGTCGGTTTTGTCGGAACCGTGCTGTTCTTCTTGGTGTTTGCGATGCTGATCTACTCGGCGTTTCGCATTGCCGAGCAGGCGACCGATCGTCGGGGCGCGCTCATGGCGTCTGGCTCCGCGGTCATTCTCGCGGTGCAGTTTTTGATTAACGCGCTGGGCATCCTCAACGTGTTTCCCATGACGGGCAAACCGTTGCCGTTTATTAGCTACGGCGGTTCGTCGATTATTGTGTCGCTCATGCTTGCCGGGTTGATCCTGCGCGTTTCGTACGAGAGCGCCCGCCGCGATGAGTATGACCGCCGCCGTGAGAGCTTTGCCGTTATGGATGAGAGTACCGCCGGCGTGGCCCATGTTCGCGGTGAACGATCTTCGCGTAACGGCTTTACCGTTCTGGATGGTTCTGCATCCGAGCCGGCAGCCCGTCCACGCCCGCGAACGGCTCCGCAAGGTCGTCCTCAGCGCCCCACTCCTCGCAATGCGGGCGGCGGATATAATCGAATCGATTTGAACTCGGACCCGTCGGCGCGTCTGCGTACCGACGACCAAGGACCGCGTGTACGAAGGGACTACCATGACCGATAAAATGACCGTTGCTATTGCAGCCGGCGGCACGGCAGGACACATCAACCCCGCGCTCGCCTTGGCCGAAGAGCTGCGTGACCGTGGCCACCACGTTGTGTTCGTGGGCCAGTCGCGCAAGCTCGAGGGTCGTCTGGTCCCCGAGGCTGGGTTTGATTTTGTGCCCATTACGGTCACGGGCTTCGACCGCTCCCGTCCTTGGACGGCGCTGACCTCGCTGTGGCGTGTCAACAAGGCCAAGCGTGCGCTCGCCAGTCATTTCTCAAAGGTCGGCAAGCCCGATGCCGCCATCGGTTTTGGTGCCTATGTCGAGGTTCCACTGCTGGGGTGGTGCAAGGGCGCAGGCGTCCCGTATCTGCTGCATGAGCAGAACTCTGTTCCGGGCCTGGCCAACAAGATGATGAACTCCCACGCCGCCCGCGTGTGCATCTCGGTGCCGGCAGCGCGTTCGGTCTTTGAGCGCGAAGGTGACCCTGGCCACGTGCTCATGACCGGCAACCCCGTACGTCGCTCGGTAATCGAGGGCGATCGCGCTCGCGGCCGCAAGGCACTTGGCGTTCCCGAGGACGCTACGCTGCTGCTCGTCTTTGGCGGTTCACTTGGCGCCCAGCACCTCAACGAGCGCGTGGCTTCGCTCAAAAACGAGCTGCTTTCGCGCAAGAACCTCTATGTGTTGCATTCGACGGGTGCCGACGGCTTTGAGGAGACCGAGCGCGCTTTGGCGCTGACGCCCGAGGAGGCGAAGCGTTACCGCGTCCAGCCTTACATCGACAACATGGGCGATATGCTGGCTGCTGCCGATTTGGTGCTCTCGCGTTCGGGCGCATCGAGCGTCGCCGAGATCGCTGCACTCGCCGTGCCTTCGGTGCTCGTGCCGTACCCGCACGCCACGGCCGATCACCAAACCACCAATGCCCGTTATCTGGTCGACGCCGGGGCCGGCGTGCTCTGCGCCGATGCCGATATCGACGGTTCTGCCTTTGCCGATGAGCTGTTGCACCTGGTCGATGACGCGGCGGCGCGCGACGCCATGCGTCAGGCGGCGCGTGGTCTGGCTCAGGATAGGGCCGCCGCTCTTCTGGCGGATGCGGTAGAGGGTTTGCGTTAGTTAGACGGGATATCGTCGGTCGCCCTCGCGCTGATGCGGTAGGTGCGGTACAGTTAACGGGTTACAGGCAGTGTTTACGCAAGGAGTACACGAGCACATGGCTGATTCCCAGACTGCAACCTCCGCGCCCGAGTTTAAGAGCGCCCACTTTATCGGTATCGGCGGCGCCGGCATGAGTGGCATCGCCCTCGTTCTGCACGAGCGCGGTTATGCCGTTACCGGCTCCGACCTTAAGACGTCACGTTATATTCGCCAGCTTACCCGCGCTGGTGTGAAGGTGCATGTGGGCCATGAGGCCGCCACGATCGACGAGGTCAAGCCCGACGTGGTTGTTGTCTCTACCGCTATTCCGGAGTCCAACCCTGAACTCGTGCGCGCTCGCGAGCTTGGTATTCCCGTGTGGCCCCGTGCCAAGATGCTCTCTGCTTTGGGCCACGGCTACACCACCGTCGCTGTTGCCGGCACGCATGGCAAGACCACCACGTCTTCGATGTGCGCCACCATGCTCGACCGCATGGGCCTGGATCCGAGCTTCTTGATCGGCGGCATTGTCGAGGGCTATGACACGAACGGCAAGAACGGCTCGGGCGACTACTTTGTCGCCGAGGCCGACGAGTCCGACAGCTCCTTCCTGTTCCTGAACCCCAACGTGGTCATTGTGACCAACGTCGAGGCCGACCACCTCGATCACTACTCGGGTATCGAGGAGATCGAGGCAACTTTCGCCAAATTCATGAGCCTGGTGGGCGAGGACGGCACCGTCATCGTCTGCGGTGAGGACCCGCATCTGGTTGAGCTCGCCAAGTCGACGGGCCGTCACGTGCTTTCCTACGGCTTTGCCGAGAGCAACGACATCGTCTGCATGCACCCGGATGTCAAGGGCATCCAGAGTGACTTTATCGTTCGCTTTGAGGACGGCACTGAGCATGCCGTGGAGATCAAGAGCAATCCCGGTCGCCACAACATGCTCAACGCCACGGCGGTGCTCACCGTCGCCCATGTCCTGGGCCTTGACATCGACGCCGCCGCCAAGGCGCTCTCGAGCTTTGAGGGCGTCCGCCGTCGCTTTACCCACGTGGGCGATATCGATGGCATCACCGTGGTCGATGATTACGGCCATCACCCCACCGAGATCAAGGCGACGCTTGCTGCCGCTTCGTCGCTGGGCTACAAGCATGTCGACGTCGTGTTCCAGCCGCACCGCTATTCGCGCCTGCAGGCCCTGTGCGACGACTTTGCCGATGCATTTGCCAATGCCGATAAACTGCTGCTGATTGATGTGTTCTCGGCTGGCGAGATGCCCATTCCGGGTGTCACCTCTAAGATGCTCGCCGATACCGTGCGCGCCAAGCATCCTGGCAAGGAGGTCGTGTATTGCTCCAGCCGTCTTGAGCTCAATCAGGAGCTCGAGCAGATGGTGGGCGAGGGCGACCTGCTGCTCACTATGGGTGCCGGTGACGTTACGACCGTCGGTCCCGAGTTCATTGAGTATCTGACTGCCAAGAAAGACGCTTAAGTCTAATGGGTCTGTTTAACGCCGTCATGGCGCTCTCGGGCATGATCGACACGGATGTGATCGAGGACGAGCGCCTTGCGCGTCATACGAGCTATCGTATCGGCGGCAAGGCCGACCTCTTTGTGACGTGCCATAGCTATCATGCCCTTCGCCGCGCCGTGGCGGTGCTCGATCGCGAGCAGGTGCCGTGGGTCATCATCGGCAAGGGCTCCAATCTGCTGGTTGCCGATGGCGGTTATCGCGGTGCCGTCATTTCGCTCGGACGTGAGTTTCAGCGCACGGTTGTTGCCGATGACGGTTGCACGCTGACGGTCGGTGCGGGCGTGATGTTTGCGCGCCTGGTCAACGATGCCCTGTCGCGTAGCCTCTCGGGCCTTGAGTTTGCCGTTGGCATCCCTGGGTCGGTCGGCGGTGCGATATCTATGAATGCCGGCACACGGACCGAATGGATTGGCTCGCTGGTTGAGGATGTCGTAACGTTTGACCCGGCATCCGGTATCAAGCATTATGCGGGGTCCGAGATCACTTGGGGCTACCGCGAATGTAGCCTTCCCCGCAATGAGATCATCCTCGAGTGCGTGCTCAAACTTAAACCGGCGCCCAAGGCCGACATTCGCGAGCGCATGGAGCGGTACCTGACGAGGCGCAAGCGTACGCAGCCCATGGGTCGCGCATCCTGCGGGTCGGTCTTTCGCAACCCGCCCGATGCGAGTGTGGGCAAGCTTATCGAGGATTGTGGATTAAAGGGTTTTTCGATTGGCGGCGCGGAAGTTTCGCCCGTTCACGCTAATTTTATCGTTAATAACGGAACTGCCTCGGCCGATGACGTTGCCGCGGTTATCAGACATGTGCACGGAAAGGTGAGGGAGGCGTATGGCATCGAGCTCAGACCGGAAGTTAAATTCCTCGGCTTCTAGAGCATCGAAACCCACCTTCCGCCGCGCCGGAGGGCGTTCCGGCGCGCCTGCCAAACCTCAACGCAATACCGTCGCGCACTCTAAGTCTGTCGGGCATGCTCGACAGACCAGTCGTCCGGTTGTCGGCTCGCAGCTCGGTAATCGTCCGGCCGCAAAAAAGTCCTCGCGTCCCTCGGTGACGTCAAAGCCTGTTATGGGCGCCAAACCTGCCCGTCCCATGGCAACTCCTAAGCCCTCGACGGGAACTAAGGCGGCGCGTCCGGGTCGCACGCTGGGCGCATCGAAACCGCGCTCGCTGACATCGGTGCCGGCTACCGCCAAGAAGCCTTCGGGTAAAAAAGGCGTCAACCCGTTGTCTTCACTTGGGGCGATGGCAAATAAAACGTCAGACGCCGCTTCTCTCGTTACAGGCAAAGGCAAAATCGTGGGCGGCGTTCTGGCCGTCTTGGCCGTGCTCGTCGTCGTTGCCGTCGTGGTGATCAACTCTGGATTGTTTACCGCCACTGATATTCAGATTCAAGGCAGCGAGCATGTGACGAAGCACGATGCTATCCAGCTGATCGATTTGCCCGAGGGAACGTCGCTTTTTAACGTCGATCCTGACCAGATTACCGAGGACCTCAAGCAGAACCCGTGGGTGTCGGGCGTGGATGTCCAGCGTCAGTTCCCGCATACGCTCATCATTACGCCGATGGAGCGCAAGGTCATCGCAATTGCCTATATCAGTTCCGATGACCTTGCCTGGGCCATCGGGGATGATGACACCTGGATCGCCCCACTGTCGACGTCGGTCGAAGTGGACGACCAAGGCAACGTCATCACGACAGGGCAGGGCTCAAATACCTTGACCGGAATCGATGCCGCGCTGGCGCTCGCTAAGCACTATGGCGCGGTGTTGTTGACTGATGTCTCGGCGGATGTCGCTCCGGTTTCCGGCCAGGCAGTGAGCTCCAAGGCCGTTAAGGCTGGCTTGGATTATGTGCGTGGTTTTTCGAGCGAGTTCTTGGGACAAGTCAAGGATATTTCCACGCCTTCGGTCGAAGCCATCTCGGCAAACCTCAATAACGGCATTGAGGTGTCGCTGGGCGATTCGAACGATATCGTCAAGAAGGAGCGCGTAGTCACCAAGCTGCTTTCGCAGGTAGAGGGCGTAACGTATATCAATGTGCGCTCTCCGGGTAACTATACATTTAGGAACGCTCCGACCTCGTAGCGCTGGTTGATGCTTTGTTGAGGGGCCATACCACGCCGTTTATCTGGTTTGTTTGGTTTTCACGGTCAATTATTTGACTGATACGTTCATAATGTGCAAACATAATACGGTTTACCTTTGCATTTACTTTCAACCTGAAGGTTAATGTGCGCAGGGGTCGACCCATGCTATGGCTATAACCTTTGTTCGGAGGACCGACATGCACGAGACAGAGATCAACAACTACCTTGCCGTCATTAAGGTGGTCGGCGTCGGCGGCGGCGGTACCAACGCGGTCAATCGAATGATCGAAGAGGGCATCCGCGGCGTCGAGTTTGTTGCCATCAACACCGATGCTCAGGCACTCGCGATCTCTGATGCCGATATCAAGGTGCACATCGGCACCGACCTTACCCGCGGCCTGGGCGCCGGCGCCAACCCCGAGGTTGGCCGCAAGGCTGCCGATGAGTCCCGCGACGACATTGCCGAGGCGCTCGCTGGCGCCGACATGGTGTTCATCACCTGCGGCGAGGGCGGTGGCACCGGTACCGGCGCTGCTCCCATCGTTGCCGATATCGCGATGAACGAGGTCGGTGCGCTGACCGTCGCCGTCGTGACCAAGCCCTTCACCTTCGAGGGCCGCAAGCGCAAGAAGAGCGCCGAGGAGGGCATTAAGACCCTCTCCGATTGCGTCGACACCATGATCGTCATCCCTAACGATAAGCTGCTCGACATCGCCGAGAAGAAGACCAGCATGCTCGAGGCCTTCGCGATTGCCGATGGCGTCCTTTCCCAGGGCACCCAGGGCATCACCGACCTCATCACCGTCCCCGGTATCATCAACCTGGACTTCGCCGATGTTAAGACCATCATGAAGCAGGCCGGTACCGCCATGATGGGTATCGGTACCTCTTCTGGGGACACCCGTGCCGTCGACGCTGCCCAGCAGGCCATCTCCAGCCCGCTGCTCGAGAGCTCCATCGATGGTGCCACGCGCGTGCTGCTCTCCATCGCCGGTTCCAAGGACCTGGGCATCCAGGAGATCAGCGACGCCGCCGACGTTGTCGCCAACGCCGTCGACCCCGAGGCCAACATCATCTTCGGTACCGTTGTCGACGAGTCCCTGGGCGATCAGGTGCGTATCACCGTCATCGCTACGGGCTTCTCCGACTCCAACGTCAACCGTCAGGACGAGCTCTTTGCTGCTCAGCAGTCTCAGAGCAAGGCCGCTGCCTCCGCTGAGCCGCAGCGCACCGCTCCTGCCACGAGCCCGGCTCAGGCCGCTCCGACCCGCAACGTCGGTGGCACCGAGCTTCCTAACTTCGGCAACGATCAGTTCGAGCTTCCCGACTTCCTGAAGCGCGGTAGCTTCTAAGTCGTTCTTTGCATTGTTGTGCACAGGGGCGTGTCCGTATGGACGCGCCCTTTTTATTTCGACTTTGTAAACTAGAACCTCCAATCTCTTTACGTTCCCTTTACGATTGCCTCCAGCGCAGCAGGTATCCTTTTAGAGAAGTATGACAGCCGTATAAACGCGGGCTGTAGCGGCGATGCCGCGGTACTTGTGTTATTAGGAGGCTTTAGTATGGCAGCACGTGCGGACAAAGTTTCGCGTGTCGACCATGATGGAGTTACGTTGGTGGAGGGCGCGACATCCGATGTTCGCTTTGCCTTCACCGAGCGCGCCGGTGGCGTTTCCGAAGATGCGTACTCCTCACTCAACTTGGGCTCGCATGTTGGCGATGACCCCTTTGCTGTTCAAGAAAATCGTCGTCGTGCGCTCGAGGCTATGGGTGCCACCGAGTGCGAGCACAACCTGCTCGTTCCCAATCAGGTCCATGGTGATCATATCGTTGCGGTGACCTCGAACGGCGCCGATGACCTTGAGGACGTTCGCGAGCAGATTGCCGAGGGCTGTGATGCCATCGTCTGCACGGCGCATAACGTGCCCGTGCTGCTCTGCTTTGCCGACTGCGTTCCCGTGGTGCTGGTGGCCCCCGGCGGATTTGCCGTGGTGCATTCCGGTTGGAAGGGCACGATTGCACGTATTTCCGCCAAGGCGTGCCAGGCGCTTTGCGATGCTGCCGGTTGCGATGCGAGCGACGTTTCCGCCTATATCGGCCCCCATATCTTGGGTGACGAATATGAGGTATCCCAGGAACTCATGGATCGCTTTGCCGCCGAGTTCTCTTGCATCGATGCGAATACCTCTCGCATGCTTGATCTTTCCGCTGCCATTCGCGAGGCGCTGGTAGATGTCGGTGTCGACGCGGATAATATCGTGGATACCCAGCTTTCGACCGTGCGTCAGAACGACCGCTTTTATTCCTACCGTAACGAGGACGGCACCTGTGGGCGCCATGCTGCGATCGGCGTGATGCTATGAGAAAGATCGTATCGGTCCTGAGCGCCGCTGTGCTTACGCTTACGCTGTGCGCCTGTTCTTCGGAATCTTCTACCTCTTCCATTACCGTGGCCGGCTCCACGACCTGCCTTCCTATCGCCGAGATTGCGGCCGAGGGCTTTAAGGAGGAGACCGGCATCGACGTGCTCGTTTCCGGTTTGGGTTCTTCCGCTGGGATCGAGGCCGTCAGCGCCGGCACGGCCGATATCGCCAGCTCCTCCCGTGGACTCAATGCCGACGAACAGGATCTGGGCCTGACTCCCATCGTCATTGCCCACGACGGTATTGCGGTCATCGTGAACGACGACAACCCCGTCGATAACCTCTCGACCGAGCAGCTCCGCGATATCTACGCCGGCAAGATTACCAATTGGAAAGAGGTCGGTGGCGAGGACCTGAGGATTCAGGTCATCAACCGAGACGAGGCGTCCGGTACGCGCGAGGCCTTCCGTACCATCGTGATGGATGGCACGCCGTTCGATCGCCGCTCGGCTGTTCTTTCGGGTACGGGCCAGGTGCGCGACGTGGTATCTCGTTCGCGTGGGGCCATCGGCTACATTTCGCTGGGCTTCGTCGATAGCCTCAACGCCAAGACCTCGGTCAAGGCTGTCTCGGTCAATCATGTTGAGGCGTCCGAGAAGACGGTCGCGAGTGGCGGCTATCCCATCTCGCGCGACCTTTACTTCTTTGTGAAGGGTGCGCCTTCGCAGCAGGCGCAGGATTACATCGACTACGTGACGTCCGAAAAGATGGACAAGCAGATTCGCGAGGCGGGCTTTATTCCCGTCACCAACGACGAGAAGGGGAGTGAGTAGCATGGAAGCACAGGAAAACTCCCAGACTGAGCAGAATGCTCAGGCACCCAAGAAGCGCGAGCTGGCGCTCGTATCGCGCAGTACCTATATCAAGGAGAAGGCGCTGCAGTGGATCTTCTTTGCCTGCGCGTTCTTGGCGGTCGTTACCGTCATCCTGATTTTTGTCTTTACCACGTACTCGGCGCTGCCCGTCTTTACCGACATCGGTCTGGCGGACTTCTTTAGCTTTACGTGGGCGCCCTCTGAGGGCCACTACGGCATCATGTCGCTGCTTGCCGGCTCAGGTCTGGTGACCGTCGGTGCGCTCGCCATGGGCGTGCCGCTGGGCGTGGGTACGGCCATTTACCTGGTCGAGATTGCCAGCAAGCGCGTGCGCAAGCTCATCAGCCCCGCCGTTGACCTGCTGGCGGGCATACCCTCCATCATCTACGGCTTTTTCGGCATGATCATCATCCGCCCGTTTATCGCACAACTGACCGGCGGCCTTGGTTTTGGTGCGCTGACGGCGTGGTTTGTGCTCGCCATCATGATCGTCCCTACCATCACCACGCTCACCATCGATGCCCTCAATTCCATTCCCATGGGCATTCGCGAGGCATCGTATGCCATGGGTGCTACTAAGTGGCAGACCATCTATAAGGTCGTGCTACCTGCCGCTAAGCTGGGTATCGTGGATGCCATCGTGCTGGGTATGGGCCGTGCCATCGGAGAGACCATGGCCGTGCTCATGGTCGTGGGTAACGCCCCGGTTATTCCCGACAGCATTGCGAGCCCTATCTCGACGCTCACGAGCCAGATCGCGCTCGACATGAGCTATTCCTCGGGTCTGCATCGCTCGGCGCTGTTCGGCATGGGCGTGGTCCTGTTTATCATCTCCGCCACGCTGGTGGGCATCGTCCGTCTGATTTCCAAGAAGAAGAGGGGGTAGGCTATGTCCGATTCCGTTGACACGACGGTCGATACGACCTCGTCGCGCGAGCGCATCAAGCGTGCCCTTTCCCACGGCAAGAAGGGCCGCATCAACAAGGACCTGTCCAACAAGATCATGCTTGGCGTGTTTCGTGCCGCTGCCTACATCACCACGCTGGTGCTGGTCGCTATCATCGCCTACGTGGTCATCAACGGCCTGCCACACATCTCGCTCGACTTTATCTTCGGTTGGCCCCAGGGCGTCAACGCCGAGGGCGGAATTTGGCCCACGATCGTATCGACCGTCTACGTGACGGCGCTCGCCATGCTTATCTGCACGCCGATCGCTGTGCTGGCAGCCGTCTATCTGGCCGAGTACGCCAAGCAGGGCAAGGTCGTCGAGCTCATTCGCTACGCTGCTGACGCTTTGGCCTCGGTGCCCTCCATCGTTATGGGCCTGTTTGGCTACGCCTTGTTTGTCGAGGCCATGGGCCTGGGCCTTTCGATGGTCTCGGCCGCCCTGGCACTCGCGCTCTTGATGCTTCCCATCGTCATGCGTACCACCGAAGAGGCCATTCGCGCCGTTCCGCGCTATATCCGCTGGGGCGCATATGGCCTGGGCGCCACCAAGTGGCAGGTTGTCTCCAAGATCGTGCTTCCTTCTGCCTTTGGCCGTATTGCCACGGGCATCGTTCTCGCCATCGGCCGTGCCATTGGCGAGACCGCGGTGGTGCTCTATACCATGGGGCAGGCCATCAATCTACCTATTTCGCCGCTCGATTCCGGCCGCCCCATGACGGTTCACCTGTATCTGCTTGCCAACGACGGCATCAACATGAACGCAGCCTACGGCACCGCGCTCTTGCTGATGGTGATCATTCTGGCCTTCAACCTGTTTGCGCGCTTCCTGTCGCGCAAGCGTCGCTAGTTAAGGAGTCCCATGTCCGTTTATCAGTCCGCTCCCACGTTGGAGCAAGCGGCCATTACGGCCAAGGATTTCAACTTTTGGTACGGTGACTTTCATGCGCTGACGGGGCTTG
>USPT01000011.1 GCA_900556705.1 uncultured Collinsella sp. | reverse complement strand
CCGCGTGTGCTACGACATCACGTCCAAGCCGCCCGCGACCATCGAGTGGGAATAAACGATATTCGTTGATTTCAAGCCTCTGACCTGCGAAAACAGGTCGGGGGCTTCTTATTTTGCAACCTCTGTGCAACCTTTGCGGTTTCGCGCCCCGTGAACAGGGGACGTAGCGCTGTTCACGTCTGGGCCCATGTCGGCACCGATCAATGCCCGCGCTGCTTCTGCTTGCGCTTCAGCTTCCGCTGCTCGAAGCACGTCGCCCGGGGTTCCTCGCCAGAGGAGAACCGACCGTTCCTTGCGAAACCGCGAGACCAGCTATATCCGCTTGCTGCGGGCTTGCTTGAGCCAGTTCCTCTTGAAAGAGCCTATACCTCCGAAGAACTTGTTGTACGTCTCACCGTTCTCCTTGGCCTCGCACTTGACCAAGGCAAGTTCGATGGTGCAGAGGTAATCCGCCACTTGCTCGAGGCGGTAGTCGGTCATCGAGGTCTTGCGGCGTCGGACGACCCCTTTTGAGAGGACCTTGCCCACCGAGCCGTCTCGCCCACGGAACAGAAGGAACGCATCCTCGCGACCTTCGGCGACCTGTGCTGCGAGATGGAGGGCTGCACCATCGCGCAGGGCCCTTTCCAAAGCGAAGTGTCGAGCCGAAGTGTTGAGCGTCGGCCCTGAATGTTCAATGGCCGTTGTTTTCTGCCCCTCAAGTGGTGAACTTCTCCTCGGGGCTGTTGATTCCCCCACGCGCCCCCTTCCGTTCTCTGTGTTCCCCTTATACTCCTTGTACAAGGAGGTAAGAAGTCATGGACAAGACCGCACAGGACAGCTTGGCAAAGAAGCCCGTCGACATGAGGGACAGGATTCTCGAGCATCTCGAGGCCCTCACCTCTGCCGTCTCGCTCGACGACCTTGCCCGTCTGTCCACCTCCGACATCGCCGAGACACTCATCATCTCCAGGAGTCTGGCGAGCCAGTACCTCAACGACCTTGTTCGCGCCGGCCTTGTGGTTAAGGTGGCGGGCAGGCCTGTCCGTTATTTTCATCGCCGCGCGTTCCAGAAGCGTTTTCAGGTAAAGCTCTCTGCAAGCGAGTACGCCTCGCTCGCCGACCTCATCCAGGCGACGGGAATCGCCGATCACCGCGACTTCGCGCGTGCCGTGGGCTTCGACCTGAGCCTCAGCTCCGTTGTCGAGCAGTGCAAGGCTGCGGTTCAGTACCCTCCGTTTGGCCTGCCCATCCTCTTGAGCGGCGGCGTGGGTGTCGGTAAGTCTTTCCTTTCTCGCCTTGTGTACGAGTACGGCAAGAACCAGGGCTTGCTGTCCCGCGACTCCTCCTATGTGCGCATCGACTGCGCCGGGGTCCCGGACGCCGCCTCGTTCAACGGGCTTCTTGACGAGTCGATCGCGAAATCGCGCGGGGGTGTGGTCTTTGTCAACGGCATCGAGGCACTCTCTCCCTCTGCGATGGAGCACTGCCTTGCGACGGCCCTCGGGCTCGATGCCTCCCAGGATGCGCAGCGCGCTCGCCTCGTTCTTTCGACGGCGCTTTCCGCCGATGACCTGAAGGTTTCCTCGGCCTACAGCAAAATGCCCATCTGTGCCCGCGTCCCCTCACTCAAGGAGCGGACCCCCGAGGAGCGCGAGGATCTCATCTTGAGCTTCCTGCGCAGCGAGGGGTGCCGAATCGGTTCTGATGTGAAGATCAGCCGCGGCGCATACCGTTGCCTCGTGAACGCGGGCTTTTCCGATAACATCGCCGGCTTGCGCGCCTGCGTGACGAACTGCTGCGCCAAAGCGTTCCTCAATCGCGAGGGCGACTACGTCGTCGTTCGCCCGTATCTTCTTCCCAGCGGGCTCCTCTCCTCCGCGCAGATCGATCAACAGCCCGACGATGGCGCTCTGATCGACGCGTCCCTGGATACCGCCGAGAGCACAGGGCCGGTCGAGCAGGCGCTCGATGCCCTGTGCTCTCTCGATGAGCGATTCTGCGCCGGGGAGCTCTCTGTCTCCGAGCTCGTCTCGCAAGCTGTCTCCGCTGTGCGCGGCGTTGAGGATCACTTGATCTTCGGCCACGGCGTCGCCTCATCGAGGTCGCGCGCCTTCGAGCGCGTCGTGGGCGCGGTCCTTGCCGACGCAGGCTCTTCTTATGGCATCGAGCTTTCGAGGAAGGTCACTTTTCTACTGGCCCAGGAGATTTGCCTGCAGTTGTGGCCGGGCATCGGCCTGGCTAAGCGAAAGTCTGCCTGTGCGGAGCAAATCTCCCATCTCCTTGGCGTCGTGACCTCCGAATTGCCGTTTGCCTCGAGCGTCTCCGATCAGGTCGCCGCAGACATGGAAGGGGCGCTCGGAATCTCGCTCGATCACTTCACGAAGACGCTTCTGACGCTGTGCGTCGCATCGGAGTCTCGCGACGCGAAGGCCCTTCGGACGCTCTGCGTCATCTTGTCACACGGCTACTCGACGGCGACGAGCATCGCCGACGCGGCGAACCGTATGCTCGGCGTGCATGTGTACGAGGCGGTCGACATGCCCTACGACCAGCAGCTGAAGGACATTGTCGGTCCGCTCCAGCGCCTCGTCGACCGTCACTCGTACTGCACTGGGGTCGTGTTTCTTGTTGACATGGGCTCTTTGGAGGAGGCCTATAAGGCCCTCGAGAACGTTACCGACTCCACCATCGGGGTGGTGAACAACGTCTCCACCGGGCTCGCGCTCGAGATCGGGTCCGGGCTGCTCGGCGGCAAGTCCATCGCCGAGGTTCTTGGCGATGCGACCGCCGTGTGCGTGACGCACTGCAAGGTGATCGAGCGCGTCAACCGTGAGGACGCCATCGTCTTCTGCTCCGAGTCCGGGGTCGACGCCGCGGAGAGGATACGCCAGCTCGTCTCGCAGAGCCTCCCGCGTACCATAGGCGCACGCCTGCTCACGAGGCCCTTCAAGCAGCTCGTCACGAACGGGTCGAACGACGCCGTTTTCTCCGAGCACCGCGTCTGCGCCGTCATCGGCACGGGAGACCCCGGGATTGCCTCCGTTCCCTTCGTCGCCCTCGAAGACATTATGTCGACGGCGTCCGCCTCGAAGGTCGATGCCGTGTTCGGCAGGTGGCTTGACGCTTCCGAGCTCTCTTCTTTCCACGAGAAGCTGCTTTCGAACATGACGCTGCAGAACGTTATCCGCTCCATCACCATCCTCGACCCGGAGCGGCTATTCCACGAGATCGAGAGCGCCGTGCACGAGCTTCAGCGCAGAACGGGCGAGAAGATCGGCAGCAGCGCCATCATCGGGCTGTACGTTCACCTCTGTTGCCTCGTTGAGCGCCTCGTCATCCGCAACCCCATCGAGACCTACGTCGGCCAGGATCGCTTCGAGGAAGAGCACACCGACTTCATCGAGTCCTTCAGGCAGAGTTTCTCGAGCATCTCGACGCGCTATCGCGTGGAGGTTCCTGTAAGCGAGATCGCCTACGTCTTCGACTACATCAGCGTGAGCGCCGCCCCGGCGCGAGAGGAGCGTCTCGGCTCCTCGAGCCTCCTGTTCGACGAGTGACCCCCGCGGCGTCACGAGCTGACCGCGCGTCTTCAATAATCCGATAACCCCTTGCCCGGCGCGAATCCGGATAGCGCCAAGGCAGTACCGAACGTAAGACTTGATTTGATAGGAGCAAACATGAGTGTTGTTATGGCACGAATCGACAATCGCCTGCTTCACGGCATCATCGTGACGCAGTGGGCCCCGGTGTCGGGCGCAACCCGCGTCATGGTCGTCGACGACAAGGTCGCCGGCGATGAGGTCCTGAAGTCCACCATGAGGATGGCGCGCCCCGCGGGCATGGCCGTCTCGATCATCTCTGAGGAGACCGCGCTCAAGAACTTCGCGGCGGGCAAGTACGACCGCGAGAAGGTCTTCGTCATCGCGAAGGAGCCCGAGACGATGCTTCACCTGGCCGAGTCGGGCGTCGAGTTCCCGTCGCTGATCGTCGGCGGTTCTCTTGTCAAGGAGGACGGCGTCCAGCTCACCCAGCGCGCCTATGCCTCCGCCGAGAACGTCCAGAGCTACAAGGCGCTCATCGCCCGCGGCGTCAAGGTGACGGCACAGTTCGTGCCCGCCGACAAGCCCGTCTCCGTCGCCGACCTCATCTAAGGAGGGATCATGGTCAACTTCACTATCCTGCAGGTCGTCCTTTTGACCCTACTTGCCTTCATCAAGCACGTGGACTACTACGGCATCCCGATGATCTTCGTCAACTATGCCGTCTTCTGGGGCCTTATCACCGGCGTCGTCATGGGCGACTGGCAGACCGGCCTCGTCATCGGCGGCACCATCCAGCTCATGCAGCTCGGCGTCGCGGGCTTCGGCGGCTCTTCGATTCCCGACTACGGCACGATGGCCATCATCGCCACCGCCTACGGCGTGACCCTGGGCTCGGACACGGGCCTCGCCATCGGCCTGCCGGTCGGCATGCTCGGCATCCAGCTCGACGTCATTGCCAAGATCCTCAACGGCTTCGTCGTGGAGAAGTCCCAGAAGCTCTGCAACGAGGGCAAGTTCAAGCAGATGAACGCCATCCTGTGGGTCTGCCCCGCACTCTTCGGTCTGTGCGCCGCCCTGCCCGTCTTTGTTTCCGTGACGCTCGGCCAGCCCGCCGTCAACTGGCTCCTCGAGGTCATGCCCCAGTGGTTCCTCTCCGGCCTCACCCTCGCCGGCAAGATGCTCCCGGCCGTCGGCATCGCCATGCTGCTTCGCTACATGCCCACCGCTAAGTACTTCCAGTACCTGCTCGCCGGCTTCTTCCTCTCGGCCTTCCTGAACGTGCCCATCATCGGTGCCGCCATCGTCGGCGTTGCCCTCGCGATCGCGTTCTATCAGCGTGCCGAGAAGGACGCCGAGCTCACCGCCCACGCTTCCGCAGACGCCTTCATCGGAGAGGATGAGTAACCATGGAAAACGAGAACATCACCGCCGCCGAGGGCAAGCCCTCCGGCTATAAGGTCACCAAGAAGGACCTGCGCAACGCGAACTGGCGCTGGCTCATGAGCGTGTGCACCTTCAACTACCAGACCCAGCAGGGCGCCTCGGTCGCCTACGCCCTCTCGCCGATCCTGAGGAAGATCTACACGAACGACGAGGACTATAAGCAAGCGCTCAACAACCACTTCCGCTACTACAACACCCAGCCTTGGCTCGCCGCCATCATCCTCGGCGCCTGCGTGGCCATGGAGGAGCGTGACGGCCTCGCGGCGGCGGACGCCGTCCAAGACCTGAAGATCGGCACCATGGGACCGCTCGCCGGCGTCGGCGACTCCCTGCTCATGACCATGATCCCGACCATCATGGGCTCCATCGCCGCCTACATGGCCATCGAGGGCAACCCCGTGGGAGCCGGCATCTGGTTCGCGCTCATCCTGGCCATCTTCTGGGTCCGCATGCACGCCCTCGAGTTCGGCTACAAGCAGGGTGTGAAGCTCGTCACCGACTTCAGCGAGAAGCTTCCCAACCTCACTGCCGCCGCCTCCGTGCTCGGCCTCACCGTGGTCGGCTGCCTCATCGCCTCGGTCATCGGCGTCACCTGCCCGATTAGCTTCAGCTTCGGCGACGTCTCGATGGAGATTCAGCCGCTGCTCGACAAGATCCTGCCTGCCATGATCCCCGCCGCCATCACGGGAAGCGCGTATTACCTTCTTACCAAGAAGAACGCGAGCATGACGGCCCTCATCCTCGTGGTGATCGTCCTCGCGATGGTCGCCTCCGCCGCCGGCATCCTCGCCTAGCTTCGACCCAAGAGATTGGTGAATCAATGAGAAAGATAGTTGTGGCGAGCCATTCCCTTCTCGCCCAGGGCTTCAAGGACACCCTCGAGTTCCTTACGGGTAAGAGCGACGCCATCAACGCCGTGTGCGCCTACGTGAACGACAACGGCGAGGGGCTCGACGCGGCGGTCGAGGCGGCGCTTTCGGGCACTGACGAGGTCGTCGTCCTCACCGACGCGCTCGGCGGCAGCGTGAACCAGCGCTTCTCCCGCTTCGCCTCCGACCGGATCCACGTGATCGCGGGTGTCAACCTCCCGCTCGCCATGACGGTCGCGCTCGCGCGCCCCGACGAGAAACTCGACTTCGACGCCCTCGTCGACGAGGCGCGCCAGCAGATCGTCTACGTGAACGGTGCCAGTTCCGCCGAGTGCGAAGACGACGAATAGAGGAGGTCGACGATGAGAGAGTTCCTTAAGGACGTGTGGATGCACGGCGGTGAGGAAAGCCGCGCCATCACCCCCGAGAACATCACGGGCGAGAAGGGCCGCGCCGCCATGTCGGCCAGCCACCTCGGCGTCGGCCGCAAGGGCTCGTGCTGCGTGCCCCTTGAGTCCGGCGAGACCATCACGCTCGCGGACATCGAGGGCCCCGGCATCATCCGCCACATCTGGATGACCGTCCCCGACAAGACCGCCGCAGGCAGCTTCGTCATGCGCGACCTCGTACTGCGCTTCTACTGGGACGACGAGGAGACCCCCTCGGTCGAGTGCCCTGTCGGCGACTTCTTCTGCAACGGCTTCGGTGAGCGCGCCATCGTCAACTCGATGCCCATCTGCGTGAACCCGACGGGCGGCATGAACTGCTACTTCGAGATGCCTTTCAGGAAGCACGCCAAGGTCACGCTTACGAGCGAGCACCCCGGGTTCATTAAGTACATCTTCTACACGTTCAACTACGCGCTCACCGACGTGCCGGACGACGCCATGTACTTCCACGCCCGTTTTAACCGCGAGCGCAGCACCCGCAGGGGCGTCGACTACACCGTGCTCGACGGCGTGCGCGGTAAGGGCTACTACGTCGGCACCTACATGGCCCTGTGCGCCCTGGAGCGCTATTGGTGGGGCGAGGGCGAGATGAAGTTCTTCCTCGACGGCGACGAGGAGTTCCCTACGGTCACCTCGACGGGAGCCGAGGACTACTTCGGCGGTGCCTGGGCCTTCCTCGACAGGCCGCCCCACGCGCTGCCCGAGGCGCAGTGCTTCAACACGCTGTTCGCCGGCTACCCGTACCGCTCGACGCGCGACGCCACGCGCGACCGCTTCAGCGCGGGCAAGCCGAACCCGAACCCGATGCTCGCGACCAACGACGACGCGCTGCCCAGGCACGGCCTCTACAGGTGGCACCTTCCCGACCCGATCTCGTTCAAGGAGGACCTGCGCGTGACGTTCCAGGACCTCGGCAACGACGACATCAAGCTCTACGAGCGCGAGGACGACATCTCCACCGTCGCCTACTGGTACCAAAGCGAGCCGCACGCCGTGCTCGCCCCGTTTGCCGCAAGGCAGGACCGCGTGCCCAGGTAGGGTCGCCTCGAAACAAGCCAACGTTATGGGCGTCCGCGGTTGACCATGACTGCGGGCGTCCCTTTGTAAGGAGGATCACATGAGCGAAAAGCAAATGAGGCTCGGCGCCCTCGAGGCCGGCGGGACCAAGATGGTCTGTGCCGTGGTGTCCGGCGACGGCGAGGTCCTCGACCGTATGGAGACCCCGACGCTTGCGCCCGCCGAGACCGTCCCGCAGATGATCGAGTGGTTCGCCGCCCGCGATGTGGACGCGTTGGGCATCGGCGCCTTCGGCCCGACCTGCGTCGACCCCGCCGACGAGCGCTACGGCTCCATCCTCCAAACGCCCAAGCTCGCGTGGCGAGGCTATGGTCTTCGCGCCGCGTTCGCCGACGCCCTCGGGATTCCGGTGGCCTACGATACGGACGTGAACGTTGCCTGCCTCGGCGAAGCGGTCTTCGGCTGCTGCAAGGGGCTCAAGGACGCCGTCTACGTGACCATCGGCACCGGCGTGGGCGCGGGCGTCATGTGCGCGGGCAGGCTCCTTCACGGCATGCTGCACCCCGAGGCCGGCCACATGCTGGTAAGGACCCGTCCCACCGAGGAAGGACGCTGCGTCTGCCCGAGCCACGCGAGCTGCCTCGAGGGCCTCGCCTCCGGCCCCGCCATCGCCGCGCGCTGGGGAAAGCCCGCGGCCGAGCTCGCGGACAACGATGAGGTGTGGATGCTCGAGGGGGATTATCTGGGGCAGATGTGTGCGAACCTCGTGCTCATGTACTCGCCTCACCGCATCGTCCTCGGCGGCGGCGTGATGCACCAGGAGCAGCTCTACGGCATCGTCCGCAAGAAGACCCTCGAATATCTGGGTGGCTACATCCAGACCGCTGAGCTTAAGGACATGGAGAGCTACATCTGCGCCCCGGGCTGCGGCGGCGACCAAGGAATCCTCGGCGCGGCCGAGCTGGCAAGAAGGGCGCTCGCGTAACTTGCACTCTCTCCGCCATACAACGCGTTAAGAAAAGGCGAGCGCTTCTTGCCAATTGGGCGGCAAGAAGCGCTCGTCTTTTGCATTTTTGTCTCTCAAAATCTTATTTTCACGATTTGCATTTTCATCCCGTTGTCACCGACCCTTGCGAGAAACCGGAAAAAGCCGCTGACAGAAGGGTCCCTCAAATCGTTGTAACCCAGCATATAGCCGCGACTTGTGACCTGCAGGCGGCTGTTCCACGTGCCGATTTCCTTGGCGGCATCCGAAACCGCAAAATATGCCCCCACATCCTTGATTTTTGCAGTCTTAAGCCATGTTTTTGCGATCATCTTTACTGCCGTTCGATTGGCAGCATCAAAGACCAGCACACCGCCGGGGAAAGCGTCCGCCATCTCCCGCACCAGTTCCCGGACCTGCTGGGTTAGAAAGTAATAGAACACCCCGGAGGCAAAGAG
Source organism: uncultured Collinsella sp. (assembly GCA_900556705.1). Lineage (GTDB taxonomy): Bacteria > Actinomycetota > Coriobacteriia > Coriobacteriales > Coriobacteriaceae > Collinsella. Next base: position 5,190 of record USPT01000011.1, on the reverse strand, counting down.
CACCGCCCCGCCGGAGGCATCGATTTTGCCAAACCATGCGGTGTCTTTCAGGTCGCAGGGGATATTTTGTTCCCGATCCCCGGCGGGCAGTAGCTGCTGCCGCAAGGCGATCACATCCGGGAAGTCCAGATTGTAGATCTTGCATCTACCGTTGTCGCAGGTTCTGCCGGTGTTGTCCAGCCCGCAGCCCAGATTGACCACCGCCGCATTGGGGTGGCCTTTCAGGTAATCCCGCACCTCGAAAGCAAGATCACTCTGCCGTGTGGCCACCTCCAGCGCACCAAAGCGCTGCATCAGGCTACGGGAGTTTTTCTCTGCCTCTGAAAAGTCGTAGTCGATTTGGTCGAGCAGACGAACCGCTGTTTCATCCCTATAAAGGTTCGGGTACAGCTCCGTACACAGCTTCCGGGAATACAGCGGGAGGATCAGCGTCTCCTGAACGGTGTTTTTCTCAATTTTACATTTCATAGGTTTCTTCCTCAGTGAATAACAACTGTCACAATCGCCGCCAGCACAGCCGCTATGACCGTCATGCCTATTGCCATGTGCAGGATGGATGCAAAAATGCCCGCATGACGTCCTCAAATACCATATCCGCCACACTGCCTTGCAGAACGGCGCAATGCCCCTCCTGAATTGCAGTTCGGTTGAGCTTTCTAGCCTTCTCCACGCTGACGGGCGAATAGTCGATGCCTTTGACGACGCCATGCGGGCATTTTTCCAGCAGCCGTTTTATGTTCGCCCCGCCGCCACAGCCGCAATCCAGCACCTTGGCATTTGGCGCAAGTCGTAGAAATCGAAGTCCCCACCGCGCCACAGGGCTGTGGCCCAGATTCATCATGGCAACCATAAGTTTCCCGCCGAGGCCCACGGGCTTGCGGGTGTTTTCAAAGAACGACATCTGGCCCCTCCGATTTCGTGCATTCCGCATAGGTCAGCGGGAACGAGGCCTTCAGCACCGCGCTTTTCTGCACCGCCCAGCCGTTTTGACGCAGGAAACGCAGGTATTCCTCGCTTGTCCACCTGCTGTGGAGGGGGAACCCCGCCATACTCATGAAAAAGCTTTTGCCTTGCCGGAAACCGAGTTTCCCGCGTGGGTGAAGGTTGGCGCGATGAGCACGCCGTCGTCCTTCAGCACCCGCCTGATTTCTTGCAGGGCCTTTTCCGGATGCGGCACTATGTGAAGCGCGTTGGACGCGATCACCACTTCGAAGGACTTCTGTGCATAGGGCAGGCGGAACATATCTTGTACGGAAAAGTGCAGCTTTGCGGATTGATTGTCCCGCTTTGCTTCAAGGATCATCTTTGCAGAGGCGTCCGTAGCCTCGATGTGCGCCGCCGCATTCACGATGCTCTTTGCGATAAGCCCCGTGCCGGTGGCAACCTCCAGTACGGTTTTTGCTTTCACTACCGGCCGGATCAGCCCATACATCTTCTCATACGCCGCCCGGTCGTTTCGCATGAAACGGTCATACCGACCGGCGTTCTTGTCCCAGAAACCCTCGCGTTCGTGCATGGCTGTCGCCCCCAAACAGTTAGAGTCATCTAACTATAATACACGAATCATGAAGTAAGATAAGGCTAACCTTATTTTCTTGGCTAAGACGCATCTCTTCGGTTTTCGCTTATAGCGGCGCGAATCAGATGCTAGGCTGGAGCTGAAGAAGGAGCTTGGCGGACAGGCAGGTCGATACCGGTTCTCGGGACGGTGATCCAGTCAATTACACCAGGGCTCTAGTCATGCAGGTAAACCCAATCCATGACGGGAAATAGGTCCTTTTCTCTGGCTCGACGTCTTTCGGAGCTTGACGATTTGGACTGATGGAGGTGAGAAGTCCCTCACCGCGCCAATACCTGACGATTGCGCTACGGGCATCTCTCCGACCCTTTGAATCACCCCTTTTCACGCCACCCGCTACGAACCCCGGCGGAAACCAGGGAGTGATTAAAGGAGCGACTTGCGGTTTTGCGAATCAATTGAGTCATTCTCGAAATCGCGAATCAAGGGCCTGATTTGCCCAAATTGCGCACGAATCAGCCCTTAGGCGGTACGACGTGACACGCATCGACAACACTCGGACTGGATTAGTCACTGAGTGGTATTAACGGGAACTGGCTTTTGAACTCGCGTTTTGATACCGTCGAGTACCGCCTGATGCTGTTTCGGCGCCGCCATAGAGCAAAGCCACCAGCGAAATAACGGGAATAACAGCCTCCGGACCCTCTGGTTCGGAGGCTTTCTTTTTGCATGTCTGCCTAAAACAACTCCTTGCCAAAGCCCCTTGAGCATCGGGCGGCATTATTGAGTGTGGGCGTTTTCGTAGGTACTTTTGATTTCTTCCGGCAAATTGTCGGGAATCAGCGCCTTCAGTCTATCCTCGTTGCCATCCTGAATCGCCTGCTCGTAGTACCAGCATTTGAACTTCAACATGTCCAGCGCGCGGTTCATCTTCGCGATCTCCGACTCCATGTGGGTCTTCCGCTCCTCGAACATGGCCTTGCGCTTGGGATATGTCGATGGGCCCTCCGCACACCATTCCATGAACAGCCGGATGTCCTTGATCTCCATTCCGGCCTTCTTCAGGCATTCGATGACCCGAAGCGCCTCGAGTTCCGTATCGCCGAATCGGCGAATGCCGGACGTCCGCTCCAATTCCGGGAACAATCTCTGCTTGTCGTAATAACGCAGCGTGGAAACGGGCAGATCGAACATCTCCGCCACCTGTCCGATTGTGTACATGGTCCCTCCGGACAAATCTCGAATTTACTCCTTGACCTAAAGTTAGGTTTAGGTATTACCTTCATTCTCGTCAATATAAATTGGGAGCGCAAGGGATTTTCGCCAAAGGCGCACGCTTGCCGGAACGGTTTTCGCCGGCGGCGTGAACGACGTGGGTAATATCGCCGGGCACCCTGCTCTTGAGCAGGCGCGACGAATGGGCATGGGAATCTAGGCGGGCCACTTGGCCATGCGTAAACAGATTCGTGTCCAGAACCATCGATAGGAGGAAATCGATCATGGCAATTAAACAGACGGCGGGCAGAGACGCCCTGGGGGATTTTGCCCCCAAATTCGCTCAGCTCAATGACGATGTGCTGTTCGGCGAGGTGTGGAGCCGAGAAGACGGGCTTTCCCTTCGAGACCGCAGCGTGGTGACGGTGGTGGCCCTAATGGCGCAGGGGCTGACGGACTCTTCGTTCCAATATCATCTGATGTCCGCAAAGAGCAACGGGGTGACCAGGGCTGAGATAGCGGAAATCCTTACGCATGCGGCGTTTTACGCGGGATGGCCCAAGGCGTGGGCGGCCTTTCGCATGGCGAAGGAGGTCTGGGCGGATGGCGACGCCGCCGACGCAAGAGCTGAGCACCAAAACGAGATGGCCTTTCCTATCGGCGCCCCCAACGACGCATTTGCGAAGTACTTTATCGGGCAAAGCTACCTCGCGCCCCTTTCCACCAAGCAGGTCGGCGTCTACAACGTGACGTTCGAACCCGGCTGCCGCAACAACTGGCACATCCATCACGCCAAAAGCGGCGGCGGACAGATCCTCGTCTGCGTGGCTGGTCGAGGGCTTTACCAGGAATGGGGCAAACCGGCACAGGAGCTGTGCCCTGGCGATGTAGTAAATATTCCTGCGGGCGTAAAGCACTGGCACGGTGCGGCGCCCGACAGCTGGTTCTCCCATCTCGCGGTGGAGGTTCCGGGCGAGGAGACCTCCAACGAGTGGTTGGAGCCTGTGGACGACGAGGAATACCTTACAGCGACTAACAAGGAGGCATGAAGATGGAACAGTTGAATCTAGCGTAGGAATGGGACAAGGTGTTCCCCAAAAGTGACAAGGTTGAGTGCGGCAAGGCGACTTTCAACAACCGATACGGCATCACGTTGGTGGTCGACGTCTACGTGCCAAAGAACGTGAAAGGCAAGCTGCCTGCCATCGCCGTCAGCGGTCCGTTTGGCGCGGTGAAGGAGCAAACGTCCGGCCTTTATGCGCAGAAAATGGCGGAGCTGGGCTTTTTCGCGATTGCCTTCGACCCGTCCTATACCGGCGAGAGCGACGGTGCACCCCGCTATGTGGCATCGCCGGACATCAACACCGAGGATTTCTGCGCAGCGGTGGATTTCCTCTCTGTGCAGAATAGCGTTGACCTGGAGCGCATCGGTATCATCGGCATCTGCGGTTGGGGCGGCATGGCAATCAATGCCGCAGCCATCGACACCCGCATCAAGGCCACCGCGGCTATGACCATGTACGATATGACCCGCGTGACCGCAAACGGCTACTTTGACGCCGAGGATTCCGAGCAGGCGCGCTTTGAGAAGCGTAAAGCGCTGAACGCGCAGCGCACCGAGGACTATAAAAATGACAGCTACGCGCTGGCGGGCGGCGTGGTCGATCAGCTGCCCGATGACGCGCCGTAGTTTGTGGCGGACTATTACGACTACTACAAGACTCCGCGAGGCTACCATCCCCGCAGCCTGGGCTCCAAAGGCGGCTGGAATGTGACGTCCTCGCTGTCGTTTTTGAATATGCCGATTTTGCAATATAGCAGCGAAATCCGCTCTGCTGTGTTGCTGGTGCATGGCGAGAAGGCGCACTCCCGCTATTTCAGCGAAACCGCGTACAGCAAACTGACCGGGGACAACAAGGAGCTGCTTATTATCCCTGGTGCCAGCCACACCGACCTTTACGATCAGATGGACGTCATTCCGTTTGGAAAGCTGAAGGCATTCTTTGAGGAATATCTGAAATAAGGCGCACCTTGATTCAATGCCAAGTCTCCAGCAACGATTCTTCTAAAGAGTGGGAGTAGCTGAAACGAGGCGATTGAATAGCTCCATCCGTTTTGGTTAAAACAAAAAATATGCCGCGCGCCTGCGGCATGAAGGAGGGAGATTCTTATGAATATCGTTGTGTTGAGCGGTAGCCCGCGCAAGGGCGCCAATACCGACACCATGGTCGAGGCGTTTGCCGAGACCGCGCGTGAGGGCGGCAATACGGTCGAGGTCGTTCGCGTTGCCAGCAAGAAGATCGCTGGTTGCCTGGGGTGTCAGTATTGCTTCGCCCACGAGGGCACCTGTGTGCAGAAGGACGACATGGCCGACGTGATCGAGTCACTGAAAGACGCCGATATGGTTGTCTTCGCTTCGCCTATCTACTGGTTTGATATCACTGCGCAGGAGAAGG
>USPT01000010.1 GCA_900556705.1 uncultured Collinsella sp. | reverse complement strand
ACCGATTGAAAACCCGCCCCTCAACATGATACGAAAGACGATGGATGTCAATAAATCTTAGAGAAGTTCTTTGCGAGAAGCCAAGTAGGCATGAGCGTGGCGCTCAAGAACCTCGTCCTCAACGCTCGTTAGACGAATGGCGCCGAGCGCTGCGGGCAGCGGCAGCATGCTGCGGTTCGAGCGGGCGAACTGCTGCCTGCGGAACTCCTCGATAAACGCGGTGGGCTCCAGGTCGAAGGCAAGTTCCTCGATGCCAAAGTCCTCCAGGCAGTCATCGACCTCAAAGACGTAATCGATATCAAAGTCGCAGGCATCATGTGCTAGGCGCGCCTCAAAGCGCATGCCCTCGGATAACAGCTGATAGGCAGGGACCTGCGAAGCGGCATCGCCCAAGCAGGCGCGCAGGGTACACTCCCCCGTCTTGCCAAAATCGAGCGCATGGCGAGCGCTCGGGTTCGTGGCCATCAGTACGTCCTTGCGGGCAGTCTGAGACCATTGAACGGCATTGACGAGCGCGACCTCCTCGCCCGCGAGAATCTCGGGGACGGTCTCAGTAAACTGATTCCAACGGGACTTACTGCTCGAAAGCATGGTGCCAACAAGTACCACATAGCCGAGCTTGAGGTCCTCGGGGTCCGCCTCGCGAACAAGGTCGAGGTCACACACGACCAAGCCCGGTTCGGGACGGAACGCGATAGCGGGAAGCGCATTGGCCGACGAGGCAATGAGCGGCTTCATGGTCGTCGCGACCGTGAGCATGGCGTCGAAGGTCGTCGGCAGCAGCGCGCACTCGGTTCGGCCACACCACTGGTTGGCGCACCAGCTAACAACCGAGCAGGTTGCGGCATCGCCAACGGCGACAACCAGATCGTCGCAGGTAATGCCGTTGGCAGACAAGGCGCCAAAGATAGCATCGGCATCGGCCAGCGTGGCACCAGCAGGCGAAACCTCAAGGGAGAACTGCGACACGGCAAAACCGGCGTCGACCAGCGCATGCTCGACGACCTCATCAAAACGTTCTGACGAGGCGGAGTTCCAAACCACCATCGCGCGCTTAGGCTTGCCCACAGCCGAGGCAAACATACGCGACAGTTCATCGAACGCGCCCAATCCGACACGGACATCGACGCTGCGGTTTTGGAAATTGATCAGTTGACGGCGAATCATAGCAGCCCACGCTCCAAAAGCATCTCGGCACAAAGGTAGGAAACGTCCTCGAAGGACTTGTTGCGAATATCAAGGGTAAGGTCGGCAGCCTGGCGATACAGCGGACGGCGATGCTCAAACAGGCGCGCAGCATGCTCGGGCGAGCGGAAATCGGGGCGCGTGTCGGACCGACGAATCTGGCGAATCGAATCCTCGAAGTCGCCCTCGAGGTACACGCACGTACCCATTTCGTGCATCAGCTCAATATTCACCGGCGTCTCGACGATACCGCCCCCGCACGAAACCAACAGGCTGCGCTCGCTTTGGAGCGAACGGAGCGCCGAGGTCTCGAGCTCACGAAAACGATCCTCGCCCTCGGTCTCAAAAATCTCGGTTACCGACTTACCGCAACGGCGCACGACCAGTCGGTCGGTATCGATAAAACGCCGCTTGAACATAGTGCCGACGTTGCGCGCGAGCGTCGATTTGCCCGCGCCCAAAAAGCCGATAAAGAAGATATGGTCGCAGCCGTGTTTGGTGTGCTGGGACATAGCGAGACCTATTCCTCGCAGTGAAGGTCGCGCAGGGCCCGGCGCTCAAAGATACGGAAGATCTGCGTATACCACAGGTCCTGCGTCGCCTGCGGCTTTACCAGGATGGTATCGACGCCGGCGAAATTGCCGCTCCACACATCAGTGTAGAGCTGATCACCGATCAGCACCGCCTCGTCGGCCGAGGCGCCGAGGCGCTTAAGACCCGCCTTGAGGGCAAACGGCGCCGGCTTCATGGCGTGGCTGATGGCCTCGAGTCCCAGCTCGCGTGCAGAGCTCATGACCTGGTCGCGATGCCAGTTGTTGGACACCATGCACAGCTTAAAACCTTTGGCGCGGGCGGCGTCGAGCCAAGCGGAAACCGCGGCGGGAACCTGCTCGGTGTCGCGCGGCACCAGGGTGTTATCGCGATCGAGCAGAATGGCGCGTTTGCCGTCGGCCCACAGGGTATCAAGGTCGATGCGATCGACCGAGGCAACGTATCGTTTGGGGCTAAAAATCCTCATGCTAATTCCAAGACTGTTGATGCTCTTCGTAGGTTTGCGAGAAGTACTCCTCGTCCTGCGTAATGTAGAAATACAGGTCATCGGAGTCGGTCGGCTCAAGCGTGGCCTTGAGTGCCTCGAGCGACGGAGAGCAGATGGGCGTGGGTGGCAGGCCCTCATGCTTATAGGTGTTATACGGACTATCGCTCTGCAGGTCGTCGGCGGTAACCTCGCCACCGGTGACATACATCATGGTCGCATCGCTGTTGAGATAGCGCAGACCGTCGAGCTTGCCGGCAAGGCGGTTGTAGAAGACCGAGGCCACGTGCGCACGTTGATCGGCGTTGAGGCCCTCGCGCTCAACGATAGAGGCCAAGTTGACGATGTCGTAGTCGGACATCTCCACGCCGTAGCGTTCCTTGATCTTGGCTTCGCAGCTCGCAAAGTCAAGCGACTTGTACTCGGTCTTAAACTGATCGAGCATGGCGCGAATCACGTCATCGGCCGTCGGCGAATCGCCCAGCGAATAGGTCTTGGGGAACAAGAAACCCTCGAGCGAATCGTTGGCGGCGCCCTTAAGGAAGCTATAGTCGTCCACGTAGTTGGAGGCCTTGGCCTGGTTGAGGAAGTCTTCCTTAGAGATGCTGTCGTAGGCCTGGGCCACACGGTCGGCGACTTGATCGACCGTCAGGCCCTCAGGGATAGTCAGCGTATTGGAGCCCGCGTTGGGGCCTTCCATGAGCTGCTGAACAACCTTGGTCGCATCCATGAGTGTGGTGAACGAATAATCACCAGGCTTGAGCGACATATCGGCGTTGAGCTTTTTCACCGCCGCATAGTAATCCTTGGGATTTTCGACGATATGGTTCTCAGAGAGAATCGAGGCGATAGTATCGCCCGAGGCACCGTCGGGAATCGTGATAGTAACTTGCTGGCCAGCAGCGACTTTCGCATCCTCACCGGCGAAGAAGCCCTTGACGGCTGGCACGACAAAGAAAACGATCGCGACAAGCGCAAGCACGGCAACAACGCCACCGATAATCATAGGCACCGGGGAGCTTTTCTTTTGAGCACCGCGACGAGCATGCGTGTTGTAGTTCGAGCGGGTCGCCGGAGCAACGCCATGCGAACCACGAGCGTGATGCGAATGCGATTGGGGGGCCTGCGTTCGCTGGGTAGGTGCCTGCTGCTTAAAGCGGGTGCCGCCTGCAGGCTGGGCCGTACGAGCAGTGGGCTGCTGAACCGCGTGAGAAGCCGAATGCTGAACCGAACGAGCAGAAGGCTGCTGACCCGTCCGTTGAACAGGTTGGGCCGAACGAGAGAAGGACTGCGCCGGGCGCGCGGCAGGCTGAGCTGCGCGCTGCGTCGGCTGTGCCGGACGCTGGCCAGGCTGGGCAGGGCGCGACGCCGGCTGCCGTGTACGATTCGGCTGGCGCGGATCGGAAGCACTAGGCATGCGAAACCTCCTCGTTTTTACGATCGAGCCACGTCTGCAAAAACAGGCTGGCGGCAATCATGTCGATCTTGCCCCTCATCTGCTTTTCGTTGAGTCCCTGCTCGCGCAGGATACGCTTGGCCTCTTGCGAGGACAGACGCTCGTCCTCAAACTCCAACGGAAGATCGAGCTCGTCGGCAATCTTTTGCGCCACAGCGGCAACGCGCACGGCCTGAGGGCCGGGCTCACCGGCCATGGTCAGGGGACGTCCGCTTACCAGGATGTCGGGCTCATAGTCCTCAACCAGGTAGCGGAACGTCTTGGCCATACCGGTGACCTCGGCAGCAGGAAGCACCTTGACAGGCATCGCCATCTTGCCATCACGGCTCGAGACGGCGATGCCAATCCTGGTCTCCCCTATGTCCAGCGCGAGCGCAACCACAGCGACTTCTTAGATTCTTAGGCGCCGAGCGCGGTCTTAGCGGCCGCGAGGGCATCGGCGATGCCGGCAGCATTCTTGCCACCGGCCTGGGCCATGTTGGGACGACCGCCACCGCGACCGTCGACCAGACCCGCGATCTGCTTGATCACGTTACCGGCGTGGAAACCGGCCTTGACGGCGTCATCGGAGCCGGCAGCGAGCAGGGCCGGAGTGCCCTTCTCAGTCACGCTGGCGACGACACAAGCGACAGGGCCGGCGACCTTCTGGTGCACGGTATCCCAAACGTTGCGCAGGTCAGCGGCCTCGAGACCCTGAAGCTCAGCAACAACAAGCTTGTAGCCATTCAGCTCGACAGCACCCTCGATGGCGCTGGAAATGGCGTCGGAGGAGCCACCGGTCAGAGCCTTTTTGAGCTTGTTGGAAGTCTCGCGCAGCTCGGCCTGCAGGTTCTCCACGCGGGCGGGAACCTCGTCGACGCGGCACTTGAGCGCAGCGGCGGCGGCGTCGACGAGCGCAAGGCGGTCGGCCATGTAGTCGAGGGCACCCTTAGAGGTCACGGCCTCGATACGGCGGACATTCGAGCCCGTGGAGGACTCGGAAATGATCTTGAACAGGCCAATCTCGGCGGTATTGGCGGCATGGGTGCCACCACAGAGCTCGCGGGAGAACGGCTGGTCCTCAGCGCCCACGGAGACGACGCGGACGACATCGCCGTACTTCTCTCCAAACAGAGCGACAGCGCCGGCAGCCTTAGCCTCGTCGATGTCCATGACACGGGTCACGACCGGCTTGGAAGCGAAGATCTGCTGGTTGACCAGGTCCTCGACAGCCTTGAGCTGCTCGGAGGACAGGGCCTCGAAGTGCGTAAAGTCAAAGCGCAGGTGCTCGGGCGTCACCAGCGAGCCGGCCTGGGAGACGTGCTCGCCCAGGACCTGCTTAAGGGCGGCATCGAGCAGGTGCGTGGCGGTGTGGTTGCGGCGCAGGAAGCCACGGCGCTCGGCGTCGAGCGCGGCGGTCACGGTAGCACCGACGACCAGCGTGCCCTCGGCAACGTGGGCGACGTGAGCATACAGGCCGTTGTGGTTCTTGGTATCGGAAACGGTCAGCGAAACGCCCTCGGCGGAAAGCTCGCCGGCATCGCCCTGCTGGCCACCCATCTCGGCATAGAACGGGGTGCGGTCGAGCACGACCTCGACGTCCTCGCCCGCGGCGGCGGACTCGACGGACTCACCGTTGCGCACGATGGCGACAACCTTGGCGCCCTCGATCACATCGTTGTCATAACCGTCGAACTCAGTCGCGGCGACCTTGTCGGAAAGCTCGACCCACACGTCGTTAAAGCTGCCCCAGGCATCGCCCTTGGCGTTGGCACGAGCGCGGGCCTTCTGGTCCTCCATGCAGGCAGTGAAGCCGTCCATGTCGACGCCGTGACCAGCGGTGCCGGCGATCTCGACGGTCAGATCGATGGGGAAACCAAAGGTGTCGTGCAGCTTAAAGGCAACATCGCCCGGAAGCGCAGCACCCTCGGCAAGCGCTGCCAGGGCCTCGTCCAGGTAAACACGGCCGTTGTCGAGCGTCGTGGAGAAGCGCTCCTCCTCGGAGGCGACGATACCCTTGACGAGCGCAACATTCTTGAGCAGCTCGGGATAGGCCTCGCCCATCTGAGCGTTAACCTCGTCAATGAACTTGGTCAGGAAGGCGCCCTCGATGCCCAGCAGGCGACCGTGGAACACGGCACGACGGAGCAGGCGGCGAAGGACGTACTCGCGACCCTCGTTACCGGGAAGGATGCCGTCCGAGATCATAAAGTCGACGGCACGGGAGTGGTCGGCGATGATACGCAGGGAGCGGCTGGCGCCAGAGTAATCGTCGGCGTCATAGGTCTTGCCGCTGATCTCCTCGCCCAGCTTGATGAGATGCTGCATCAAGTCGCCGTCGTAGTTGGCGGTCTTGTGCTGCATGATGGCGGCCATGCGCTCCAGGCCCATGCCCGTATCGAGGTTGCGGTGCGGCAGCTCCGGCATGGAGCCGTCCTCCTGGCGGTCATACTGGGTAAAGACGAGGTTCCAGAACTCCAGGAAGCGGTCGCAGTCGCAGCCGGGCTTGCAGTCGGGACTACCGCAGCCGACCTCCTCGCCCATGTCAAAGTAGATCTCGGAGCACGGACCGCAGGGGCCAGTGGGGCCAGCGGCCCAGAAGTTGTCGTCCTCGCCCAGGCGGGAGATGTGGTCCTCGGCAACGCCCAGAGAACGCCACACGTCGTGGGTCTCGTCGTCCTCGGTAAAGACGGTAAAGTACAGGCGGTCGAGCGGCAGCTTGAACTCCTTGGTGATGAGCTCAAAGGCCCAGGCGCAAGCCTGCTGCTTGGAGACGCCGCCAAAGGAGAAGTCGCCGAGCATCTCAAAGAAGGACAGGTGACGGCCGTCCTCGCCGATGCAATCGATGTCGTTGGTGCGGACGCACTTCTGGCAGGAGATAGCACCGATCTCCTTCATGGTCTTCTTGCCCTGGTAGTACTCCTTAAACTGGTTCATGCCGGCGTTGGCAAGCAGCAGCGAAGGATCGTCGGGGACGAGAGACGAAGAAGGATAAAGCTTAAGACCGCGCTCCTCAAAGAAGTTGAGGAACTTGGAGCGAATCTCGGCCGTAGTCATTGACGGGTAGTCAGCACTCATAGAGGGAATCTCCTCGGTTTCACATCGAAACAGTTCAAACGTAACGATATTACCATCCCACCGCGCAAGTGCAAAAAAGAGGGCCGGCACAATGCCGGCCCTTCAGCGAAATTGCATGTTAGCGCGTATGAATATTAATCCGAATTACCCCGCTAGTTGTCATCATCGTCCATGGAGCCGTCGATGCCGGTTTTGGTGTCGTCATCCGTGTTGGAATTGTCATCCTTAGCGAAGGGGTTCTTGAAGAAGCCCGTCGCATCGGGCTGCAGACCAGAGAGCTTGATCCAGGGATTATCGAGCTCGGGCTTGGGCATGGCCTTGGCCTCGGGCGCAGTCTCGTTACCGATAAGCTCAGACTCGTAGATGAAGGTGTCGTCGCCGAGCGCGTCGTAGGCGGCGACCGGGTTGCCATCGGCATCGCGGTACGGCGTGCCCTTAAACACGGCGCCGTCATAGGCCACAAGCTGTCGGCCGGTCTCATTCTCGAAGTAGTACACGAAGATACCCTTGAGGGCCGCACAAAGCGGGATGGCAATAATCATGCCGATGGGGCCCATGAGTGCCGAGCCAATAACGAGCGCCGTGAGGCTCATGATGGGATGCACCTGTACCGAGCTCTGCATGACCTTAGGCGAAATGACGTTATCGGTGACGTTTTGCGCGACCATCGTCACGATGAGCGTCCATAACGCCAACATGGGGCTGAACATGAAACCGAGCACCGTGGCGATTGCTGCGCTCACCCAGGGACCGACGACCGGAACCAAATGCATGATGCCGGTAAAGATAGCCATGAGCGCCGCATACGGATGGCCGATGATCATAAAACCGATAAAGGCGAGGAAACCACCGCAGATGGACGTCACGACCATACCGCGCATGTAGCCGCCGACAGAGCGAGAAAGGATGGCGACCATAAAGCGGTACGAGGTCTCCTTCTCCTGACCGATGATGGTGCAAATCTCGTGGTGCATGCGAGGGTAGTCGCAGGCCATCCAGTAGGCAAGCACCAGGCCAAGGAAGATAACGAACAGCTGCGAGGCCGTATTGGTGATGAGTGGGAACACACCACGACCAAGCTCGGCGGCAATCTGAGACACATACCTCGATGCCACGGCAACCAGCGACGAAAGATTATCGTCCAAATACTCCTTGAGCGGCGTGTTGTTGAGCGTCTTGGCATGCGAGATCATCTCGTTGAGATCACCGCCCGCAACACGAAGCTGCTCGGGCAGGCGGCTCAGGACTTCCATGATCTGACCAAAGAGAATCGGCGACAAGATACAAACGACACCGACGAGCACGGCAACAACAACAATAAGCGCGATAAGCGAACCGATGCCGCGATTCACGCCATGGTGCTCGAGCCAGTTGGTGATCGGGGACATCACAAAAGCAATGATGGAGCCGACGGCAAGAAACTCAATAACCGGCGCCAGGATGCCCATAAGGTTAAAGATGACAGCGGCGATGACAATGCAGCCGACAACAGCCCAAATGCGCAGCGTCAGAATGCGGGTGTCGCGCAGCACGCGATCGGTTTGTTGGGGGTGCTCACTCATGAACGAATCATCACTCCGTCGGGGTCGATCTTGTCCTGAATCTTCTTAAGCGTGCGGCGCAGCAGACGCGAAACCTGCACCTGAGAAATACCCAGCTTCTTGGCGATCTCGATCTGTGTCATGCCCTTCACAAAGCGCAGCTCGATCACCTCGCGCTCGCGCGGCGAGAAATCACGGATGGCTTCCTCGATCACTAGGCGGTCATCGGTAAAGTCGAGCTCGTTGTCGTCGTCGGCGTAACGGTCGAGAATCGAGGGGGCATCGTCGGAATCGGACGCACCAGGAGCCTCGATGGGCACCGAGGTATAGGCCGAAGACGATTCCATAGCCTCGAGGACCTCATCGACCGTCACATCTAGATACTCAGCGATCTCCTCAACCTTGGGCGAACGCTGCAGCTCGTTGGTAAGTTTGTCAGTAGCTTGGTTGACCTTGGCCGAGAGCTCCTGCAGGCGACGCGGTACGCGCACGCTCCAGCCCTTGTCGCGGAAATGGCGTTTGATCTCGCCCAGGATAGTGGGTGTTGCAAACGTTGTGAACTCGAGCCCGCGCTCAGGGTCAAAGCGGTCGATAGCCTTGAGCAAACCCAGATAGCCGACCTGCATGAGGTCGTCGAGCGGCTCGCCGCGATTCTTAAATTTGTTGGCAAGAAACCTTACCAGGTTCATATGGGACATGACGAGCTGCTCGCGGGCGTCCGGATCACCGGTCTCCTTGTAGCGACGAAACAGCTCGCGGGTTTTCTCCTTGTCCCAAGCGGTCTTGCCGCTCCGGGAACGTTCGGTCATTTTAAATATCCGCCTTGAGGTCGAGGGAAAGCGTCAGGGGCGCCGCAGTCTTTTCGTAGGAGTCGCACACGCTCGCGAGGATGAGCTCGGCATACACCGCAGCCTGGTCGTCTTCATCGACCGTAGCCTGATCGCCAAAGGTAATAGTCATGCCAACGTGGGTCTCATCGACATCGAATTTGATGGTGATGTCATCGCAGTCGACCGCGGTACAACCAAAGATGAAAGCCTCCTCGGCAGCCATGCGGATGTCCTCGATGCGATCGACAGACATGGAACACAGGGCACCAACGTTGGCTGCCGTCATGCGCACAAGGCGAGCGAGACGCGGGTCGCCGGCAACGGTCAGCGTGATGGGGCAGGTTGCTTCGCTACTCATCGCAGGACTCCTCAGAGGTCTCGGAGGGTGTATAGGTGTAATACTGAGCCGGCTTGGCTACAGACTTCTGGCCATCATCGTCGCCCGCGGCGGCCTCGTCCTCGCCAATTAGGACGCGCTCGGTAGGCCGCTCTGCCTCCGCAGCAGCAGCGGCGAGCTTGCGCTCGGTGTCAGCTGCAGGAGACTTCACCTTATTGAAGAGCTTCTGCACAGCACCGGCGGCGGAGTCGGTCACGCTCGACACAGCATTGCTGGCCTCGGCCATGCTGCCCGTAACCTCGGAAATGTCGCGAACCACGGCTTCGACCTCTACGAGATTGGAGGTAAGGGCATCAACTGCCGTCTTGCTCGACTTAAGCAGCGGCTCCATCTGGGCAAGCGCCGGCGTAAGCTCATCGACAGCGCCATCGAGCTTTGCCACCACAGGCTGAGCCTCGGCGATGGTGTTGTTGAGGTCGTTCACGGTCTTATCGAGCGAGTCGACAACATTGCGGGTCTTGCGCAGGGTAAGCGCGAGCTCAGCGATGGCCCACACGCCGGCAACGGCGAGCAGCAGCAGGGCGATTTGAATGGGACTCATACAAGCCTCCCGGAAGAATCGAAATACAGACGCTTTTCATGTTACCCCAAAGGGGACCGAACATGCCAAGAGCAGCAACGTGGGACAAAATTATCAGCAGCTACTTCGGTGCATTCCCGCTACGGTCGCGCTCGCTTTGCTCTACACGCCACTCTTCCCAGCCGCGACCCGCAGGCTGCCAAAACGCACCGCGCTCCAGCCCCTCGGGCAAATAGCGCTGATCGACCCAGCCTTCGGGATAATCATGCGGATACTTATACACACCGTATTCGTCGCTGCCCGGGCGATGACGATCGCGCAGATAACTAGGCACCTCGCGAAGCCCACTAGAATGGATGTCGGCCAGCGCCGCATCGATCGAAGCCTCACACGCGTTGGATTTTGGCGCCAAGCACACATAGAGTGCAGCCTGAGCGAGGTTAATACGGCACTCGGGATAGCCAATAACCTCGGCAGATTTAAACGCAGCATGTGCTATAAGAAGAGCCTGCGGATCGGCATTGCCAACATCCTCAGAAGCATGAATCATAATGCGACGGGCGATAAACTTAGGATCCTCCCCCGCATCGATCATGCGCGCAAGCCAGTAGACCGTGGCATCGGGGTCGCTGCCGCGCATGGACTTGATGAACGCACTGATGATGTCGTAGTGCATGTCGCCGTTTTTGTCATACGAAAACCCGCGACGCGGGTTGGCAATCTTTACGTCATCCACGGTGATGGGATAGCGCTCCCCCGCCGCCGGCGCTGGCGTCCCCTCGGTATCGGGACGCGTGACGGCAATCTCGCTCGCCAGCTCAAGTGTCGTCAAGGCCGAGCGTGCATCACCCGCGGCCAACGTACAAATGGTCTTGACCGTATCCTCATCGGCCGAGAACTTACCGTTCAGACCATGTGGTGCCTCAAGCGCACGTTCAATAAGCGTGGCGATATCCTCATCCTTCAGATGCTCAAGCTCCACCACGCGCCCACGCGACAACAGTGCCGAGTTGACCTCGAAGTACGGATTCTCCGTCGTAGCGCCAATCATAATGACGGTACGGTTCTCAACTGCATGCAGCAGGGCATCCTGCTGCGACTTAGAGAAGCGGTGAATCTCATCGATGAATAGAATGGTGCGGCGGTCGTAGGTATTCAGGCGCGTCTTGGCCTCGTCAATCACGCGGCGCAAGTCCTTCACGGTGCCCGTCACAGCGCTGACCTCGACAAACTCGCTCTTGGTATGGTTGGCGATGATGTGGGCCAGCGTCGTCTTGCCCGTACCGGCCGGCCCATACAGAATCACACTCGACAGAACGTCATGCTCAATCGCAGCACGTAGCCACGAGCCCTTACCGACGGCCTTTTGCTGGCCCACGTACTCGTCGAGCGAATTGGGTCGCATGCGTACCGCGAGCGGCGCATTTTTAAAGGAACGCTCGCGCGTCGAGGCAGAAAAAAGGTCGTCCATAGCCATCCCGTGCATCAATCAAAAACGTTTTCCACTAACAGTATACCGAATATATACGAACTACCGTTCGTTAATATAGGTACGTTGCGGAAACTTCAATCCCGGGAACAACTTACTCGTGAGCTCGCAGAAGTAGCCATCCGTCATGCTCGAAATGTAATCCACTACGGTCTGATCTTTATCGTCCTGCCAGGCATAGGCGCGATCGTAGTAGGAAAGCTGCTGCTCGATGCGAGAAATGTGGTGCTTAAAGATGTACGAGGACTCGTCACCACAGTTTAGATCCCGCAGGCAACGGTCGTAGAGCTTTACGAACGCCTCGCGCAGCTCCGCCTCGGAATCGCCTTCGATACCACCCTTGCTATAGATCTTCTCGTAGTTCTCGCGCTTGGCTCGGCGAATTTCCTCAAACAGGTCCTCGCTCATCTCGATACGAGGCTTACCATAGCTGTGCTCAACGATATCGATGGAGGCATGCGTGAGGATCCAACTGTTGTAGGCACCGCCAAGGTCATCGTCAAAGGCGTCGGGTGACAGCAGGCCCGCCGCAATGGCGTCTTGGCGATCACGCCCCACGTAGGCAAGGATATCCGAGATGCGGACCACGCAGCCTTCGAGCGTCATGGGACGCAGGTGCTCAATTGCGCCGTAACCCGCGGCAATGCAATCCTCAACCGTCTGATCAAACTGTTCAAAAGAGCCCATGTCCGAAAGCTCAAAAACACGCTGTTCGTACTCGCCGTTGTGGCACAGCACGCCATCGAGCGTCTGGAGCGACACGTTGCGGCCATACAACGCGTCGAGCACGCGGACCGACTGCACGTTATGGAAAAAATAACGCCCCGTACGCTCGTGATAGATATCGTTGAGGAAGCGCTCGCCGGCATGGCCGAAAGGCGTGTGTCCCAAGTCGTGGCCCAGGCCAATCGCCTCGATCAGATCGCAATTGAGCCCCAGGGCGCGACCGATATCGCGCGCAATGCGCGAGACAAGCTGCACGTGCAAACCGCGGCGTGACAGATCGTCATTGCTACGGAAGCTAAAGACCTGCGTTTTACCTGCATAACGGGTATACGCCGGAAGATGAAGTATCTTTTCGGTATCGCGCATAAACGCCGGACGCATAAGCGTGCCTTTGTCGGCGGCGCGATCAATACGACGAATAGCCTGATCGTCGTTGCAACGATACGAGTTGACATAGCCCGAAGCACGATCGGCGACAATGCGCTCGACTAGTTCGGGCGACAACGCCGAGGGGATACGGTCCATGCGCGCCTTAATGACGGCCGTTTCTTGATTAGATGCCATGGCATGCTCCTTAAGAAGGATGCGCAATCGGTTACAAAGTGCAGCCCACGACCTCGATTATGGCAAAAATCGGCACTAAAAACGGGAGCAATGGCAGGGAGCGCGATTTTGTGAAGAGACAGGAGAGGACCAGGGCCAGGAGTGCGACGGCAAATGCCACGATGCCACCCATAGGGTCGAGCGTGCAAAGCGCGAAGAGT
Source organism: uncultured Collinsella sp. (assembly GCA_900556705.1). Classification (GTDB taxonomy): domain Bacteria; phylum Actinomycetota; class Coriobacteriia; order Coriobacteriales; family Coriobacteriaceae; genus Collinsella. Next base: position 1,024 of record USPT01000010.1, on the reverse strand, counting down.
GCCTTGGCATCCCCCATACCGATGCCCGGGATTTGGCGAAGACGACGCCAGAGGGACTCAGTCAGCACGAGAGCAAGATAAACAATGACGGCAAGACCCGCGTGGTCAAGCGCTGTGTTCAAACCGAGGTCGAGCCAAACACCCGCCAACGCCGCCACGGCACATGCGCCGGCAAGCCCATTGGGAAACCGTCGCTCTCGGGCATCAATTGCCACGCCGGCAAAGATGCAAATCCAAAACGGGATATAGACCATCGGACGCCTCCTCGAGCTGTATCGCAAAAGCAAAAACCACCACAAAGGTGCCTGTCCCCTTTGCGGTGGTTTTGGTGGTGGTTATTTGGCGCCTTGCATGACCTCGTCAAGGGTAACGTTGACGGCGTGCTGCGTCGGCACCCAGTCGACCTTCAGGAACAGCGCGGCCACCGTGATGGGGATATAGCTGAACATAAAGATCGGGAAGGTAAACAGGTTAGTCACCAGACGCCACTTTTGCGCGCAGTGAATGTGCTTGTACTCAAAGATAGTCGTGAGCAGCGCCAGGATAAAGAAGGTCTGATACATCATGGCGAAGGTCATAATGAGCGAAGCGGCGCACGCCTGCATCTCGACTTCGGTAGCCAAGAAGCCGTGCGAAAGACCGCCCACGATCAGGAACGTCGCATTGGCGAGCATCGAGATCAGCGATAGCAGCATACCCGGGGCGATGGTCATAAACATGTCGTAGGCAGCAAAGCGATGATAGCGGAAGGTCGATTTGACCAGGTGCTTGCCATAGGTAAAAAAGACCTGATAGAAGCCCTTGGTCCAGCGCATGCGCTGTTTCCAGGACGCCTTAAACGTCACCGGCTGCTCGTCAAAGAACTCCGCCGGCGCATAGCCAATGCGAATGCCGTGAATGGCGCAGAACGTGGTGAACTGGATGTCCTCGGTCAGCGTGTGGAACTGCCAACCGTGCATGCCCTCGATGACACTGGCGGAGATGAGGTAGCCCGAACCCGAGACGGCGCAAGACGTCTTGCAGA
>USPT01000009.1 GCA_900556705.1 uncultured Collinsella sp. | reverse complement strand
GCGGGCGCGCCCAGTCTCAGCCTGCCGTCTTGTCCTGCAAGCTCCCCGTTTATGTAATGGGCTCAAGTATAGCTCGAATGGGTACGATTGGCCTAACGAGCGTGCCTGTGGGGAGGCGTACATGGAAGACAAGCATCTATATCGAGAGACGCAATGGGATGTATCGGCCGAGGAAAGCCGTGCGCACCATGGCCTTGTCGCGATCGGTTTTGCGGTGCTTGCCGTGCTGGTGATTGCCTTTTGTATCTGGACGTTTGGTGGTCGCGGCGGCGCTGCATGGGAGTTCGAGGCTGATGATAGCCTACCGATTATGACGGTGAGGAGTACTGGCGGTAATGCCAATACGCTCGCCGTTCCGGGCGATTATTGGTACCCGTGCGATGAGTTTGTGCAGTTGCAGCTGAGTGGTGGGTCTATTCCTGGTGAGGAAATCGAACGCGTGACGTATGATGCGACGTTCAAAACGTTGACGGTGAAGCTCAAAGATCAAGGGGATGTGCCCACGACGATGGATATCGCGCTGACGGAATGGCGCCTGGAGCCCCCGTCGGGTGTTGCGGTGTCCGAGGTCGAGCACGTCAAGATTGTCTATCAGGACGGTTCGACAAACGGGATTGCAAAGGCCGACGGTCTAGCAGAATAGGTGTCGAGCCTAGCAGCCAATTCATAAAAGTTGCGGTGGAATAGTTCCTGATTGTGCGAAAAAGGCTCAAATAGGAATTATTCCACCGCAAGTTATATAGAGAAGACTGAGCGGGTCAGTGTTGGGTGCCGGCTCTAGAGCATCTGTTCGTTGATGAACATGAGGGTGCCTAGGTATGAGAGCTCGGGGGCGTGGCGATAGCCGATGTTGAATGCGGTAAGTTCGCTTGCATCCTCGAGCTTGTTTTCTGCCATCCACCGCACCATGGAGCCGCGCGCCTTTTTGCTGGCGGTCGACTGTTGGATGGGCTTCCCGTTGCGGATGCCCTCGCCAAAGAGGCATGTGACGGCTGTGGCGTCGCCCGCGAGGTGGGGCAGAACGGCTTTGGCATACTCTACGCTGGCGAGGTTGACGATCGTGGTGTTTGAGCCTGCCGGGGCGATAGCCCGCGCGAGCTTATCGCTCCAAAATGCGTAGAGGTCTCGGGCACCGTCGACGACAAGCTTCGCGCCCATCTCCAGCCGATACGGTTCGACGGCATGAAAGGGACGAACGCACCCGTAGAGGCCGGAGAGGATCCACAGATGGTCTTGCAGCCATGCGAGCTGCGCGGAATCCATCACCTCGGGTGCCATGCTCTGGTATTGAATGCCGTGATAGGACATGACGGCAGGGGAGAGGTGACGGGCGAGTGCGGGATTGTCGAGATCGCCGCTTTTCAGGATGGGCCCGAACTCATGCAGTGTGTTGAGGCAAGGTCCCAGCAGTTTGTCGCTCACGTTCCACAGCGCCTGCAGGCCGCCGCTGCCTTCATTCCGCTCGATATCTAGCAGTGCGCGGTGGAGGCGAGCCGTCTCGCGCACAAAGGGTGGGATGCCCAGGACTTCAAAAGCATCTTGGGCCGCGCGCATCTGCTTGGCGGGCGAAATGATGACCTGCAGCATGGACTCTCCTCTGCCAAAAAAGTTGCGGTGGAATACGGTCTGTTTTGGCCGTTTATAGGCCAGTTTAGTCCGTATTTCACCGCAACTGATGAAGGGTTGGTTAGGCTCGCTCGATGAAGGCCTTGTAACCGCGATATGCCTCGTAGATGTCGGCCTTGTTGGCGACCTCCCACAGGGCGTGCATGGACAGGACGGCAACGCCGGAGTCGATGACGTTCATGCCGTACTTGGCCATGATGTAGGCGATGGTGCCGCCGCCACCAGCGTTGACGCGGCCGAGCTCGCAGGTCTGGAAGTCCACGCCGGCCTCGTCCATGATGTCGCGGACGAGGGCCACATACTCGGCGTCGGCGTCGTTAGAACCGCCCTTGCCGCGGCTGCCCGTGTACTTGTTAAAGCACAGGCCGCGACCCATGAAGGCGGCGTTCTTGGTCTCGAACTTGCCGGCATAGCCCGGGTCGAAGCCGGCGGACACGTCGGAGGAGAGCATACGGCTGCGGGCGAGCGCGCGGCGCAGAGCCAGCGGGCTGTCCTCGCCGGCGAGCATCATGATCTCGGCGACGGTGTTCTCGAAGAAGCGACTCGTCATGCCGGTGGCACCCACGGAACCGATCTCCTCCTTGTCGACGATGAGCGTGATGCTCGTGCGCTCCACGTTGGCGACGTCGATCTGGGCGAGCATGGAGGGGTAGGCACAGACGCGGTCGTCGTGGCCATAGCCCAAAATCATGGAGCGGTCGAGGCCCATGTCGCGGGCGGGGCCGGCGGGCACGACCTCGATCTCGGCGGAGAGGAAGTCCTCCTCCTCGACGTCGTACTGCTCCTTAAGGATGTCCAGGAACATTTGCTTGACGGGCTCCTTGGGGGCGTCCTTGTCGTCCTCATCGAACTTGACGGGACGGCCGCCCACGATCACGTCGAGGATCTCGGCGTCGACGGCGTCCTTGGCGGGCTTGGACATCTGCTCGCTCGAGAGATGGATCAGCAGGTCGGAGATGGTAAAGACCGGGTCGTCGGCCTTGTCGCCGATGTTGATGTCGACGGTGGTGCCGTCCTTTTTGCAGATGACGCCCACGAGTGCGAGCGGGGAGGCCACCCAGTGGTAGCTCTTGACGCCGCCGTAGTAGTGCGTGTCGAGGTAGGCCATGTCGCCGGCCTCGAAGGCGGGATTCTGCTTGAGGTCCAGGCGCGGCGAGTCCACGTGGGCGCCCAAGATGTTAAAGCCCTGCTCGAGCGGGGCGGTGCCCAGGTTGACGAGCATAAGATCCTTGCCGTGGTTGGCGGCGTACACCTTGTCGCCTGCCTTGAGCTCGCGGCCTTCGGCGATCACGGTCTCCAGGTCGACGTAGCCCGCCTCCTCGGCCATCTTGATACCGGTCTTGACGCACAGGCGCTCGGTCTTGTTCTCGCTCAAAAACTGCTTATAGCCGCGGCAAAGCTCCTCGAGCTCCTCGATTTGCTGTGGCGTGTACTTTTTCCATGCGCAGGGACGCTCCATGACGCAGACTCCTTTCGGATCGATCGTGCTGGTTGATGTACCGTGAGCCATCGTATCACGCGCGGGCTCAAGGTGGCGGGGGAGCTTGATGTACTGTGGCCGCGGGGCGGGGAGCGTGTAAACTGGAGTGAGCAAACCGTGCCCAGCCCAAAGCGAGGTATTCAATATGTCTGACAAGCGCCGCACCTTTGCCGTTATCGACGGCAACTCGCTCATGCACCGCGCCTTCCACGCCGTGCCACCGACCATGAACGCGCCGGATGGTCGCCCCACCAACGCGATCTTTGGCTTTCTGAACATGTTTCTCAAGATGATCGACGCCTTTAACCCCGACGGTGTGGTCGTGGCGTTTGATAAGGGCAAGCCGCGCGTGCGCATGGAGATGCTACCGCAGTATAAAGCGCAGCGCCCGCCCATGGACCCCGATCTGCACGCGCAGTTCCCTATGATTAAGGAGCTGCTCACCGCGCTCAACGTGCCGATTCTGCAGTCCGAGGGCTGGGAAGGCGACGATATCCTGGGAACCATGGCGCGCCTGGGCGAGCAGGCCGGCTGCGACATGCTACTGGTGACCGGCGACCGCGACATGTATCAACTCGTGACCGAGCACGTCAACGTGGTCTCGACCCGCAAGGGCCTGTCTGACGTGGCGATCATGACGCCCGAGAGCGTGGACGACCTGTATCACGGCATTACGCCGGCGCTCGTGCCCGATTTTTACGGTCTAAAGGGCGATACGTCCGACAACATCCCCGGTGTACCGGGCATCGGTCCCAAAAAGGCGAGTGCGCTCATTGCGAAGTACGGTAGCCTGGACGAAGTCATCGCGCATGCCGACGAGGTCAAGGGCAAGATGGGCGAGAACCTGCGTGCACACATCGATGACGCACTACTGAGCCGCAAGGTTGCGACAATTCGCACCGATGCGCCCGTCGAGCTCGACTTTGAGGCGACGTCCTTCCCGGCGTTTTCTGCCGATGAGGTTTCCGCGGCGCTGGGCACGCTTGGTATCACCGCCATGCAGAACCGTTTCTTGGCGCTGATCGGCGGCGAGGGCGGGGCTGCTGCTGCCTCCAGTGTGGTTGAGATACCTGCTATGGTTCGCGCAGCCGCCGGCGATGCCGACGCGCTTGGTGCCGTTGCGGCTGAGGTCTCCCGCGCGATTGATGCCGGCGAGTGGGTCGCCGCCGTGGTGGACGACGACAAGGAAGAGGGCGCGCTCTTTGGACTGACGCGCACGCTGTGGTTGGCGACGTCCAAGGGCCTGTTCGCGCTCGAGGAGGGCGACAGCTGTGCGGCGGCTGAGGTTGAGGGCTTCAACTTCGTTCACGGCGTGATTGCCGGCGTGCTCGCGCGTCTGTTTATGGAGGGTCGCGTGGCGAGCCCGGATATGAAGGCGCTGTTGCACGAGCTTTCGCCCGTCGATTCTTCTGAGCCCGAGCTCATGGATCCGCTCGCCACCGATTCCACGCGTATCTTCGATACCGTGGTCGCTGCCTATCTGCTGGATTCCGATCGCTCCGAGTTCGATGAGGCATATCTTGCCGATACGTATCTGCAGATGGCGCTGCCTGCGGCGCGCGGCGCAGAGGGTGCCGGTGAGGACGCTCCGGCGCCCGCCGCTCGCACGGCGGCCTTGACGCTGGCGCTGGTCGCACCGCTGCGCGACCGCATGGCCCGTGAGAATGCCGCCAACGTGTTCGATGGCATCGAGATGCCGCTCGTTCCGGTACTTGCCAAGATGGAGCGCGCGGGCATGCTCGTGGACCCCGACCGTCTGCACAGTCTGTCCGAGGGTCTGGCGACCCAGATTACCGAGGTTGAGCGCAGTATTCGCGACCTGGCGGGTGACGAGACCTTTAATATTGGCAGTCCCATGCAGCTGTCCCACGTGCTCTTTGATGTGATGGGGCTTCCGACCAAGGGCCTCAAGAAGACTAAGCGCGGCTATTATTCGACCAACGCCAAGGTGCTGAGCGACCTTGCGCGTGACCACGAAATCGTGCGTCTGATCTTGGACTGGCGTGAGAAGTCTAAGATCAAGTCCACCTATCTGGACACGCTGGGCCCGCTACGCCGTGGTGACGGTCGCGTACACACTACGTACAACCAGACCATCACGGCAACGGGGCGTCTGTCCTCGAGCGACCCGAACCTGCAGAACATCCCGACGCGCTCGGAGCTGGGTCGTACCGTCAAGACGGCGTTTTCGGCAGGCGAGGGAAGCGTCTTTTTGGCGGTGGACTACTCGCAGATCGAGCTGCGTCTGCTGGCACATCTCTCGGGTGACGAGCACCTGGTGCGCGCCTTTAACGAGGGCGAGGACTTCCATGCCGAGACGGCGGCGCGCGTGTTTGGTGTGCCGGTGTCCGAGGTAACGCCCGACTTGCGCAGTCGCGCCAAGGCCGTGAACTTTGGCATCGTGTATGGCCAGCAGGCCTACGGCCTGTCGCAGTCGCTGCATATCTCGATGGCCGAGGCACGCGACATGATCGACCGCTACTACGAGGCCTACCCGGGCGTGCGCACGTTCCTCGACAACGTGGTGGCACGCGCCAAGCAGACGGGCTACGCCGAGACCATGTACGGCCGCCGTCGTCATATTCCGGAGCTCAAGGCCAAAAACCCGCAACTCCGCGGCTTTGGCGAGCGCACGGCCATGAACCATCCCATGCAGGGAACCGCCGCCGACATCATCAAGATCGCGATGGCCCGCGTAAGCCGCCGCCTGGAAGAGGAAGGCTTTGCCGCCCACATGATCCTGCAAGTGCACGACGAACTGGACTTTGAGTGCCCCATCGACGAAGTCGAGCGCCTAACCACCATGGTCCGCGACGTCATGGAACACGTCGTAGACCTCCGCGTCCCCCTAATCGCCGAAGCCAGCACCGGCATAACCTGGGCCGACGCCAAATAGGGAAGTGCCCACAACCCTAAAGTAACCAAACCAGAAGGGGGCTCCTTGCCAACAAGGAGCCCCCTTCATTCCAAAAAATCAGCCAAGTATCTAGACGCCAAGACGCCATCTAGGCGGCAAGTAAGTCAACGTAGCCATGCCCGGGGCCGGCCGTTTGATTTTTGTAGATTCCGCACGAGCCGAAGGCCACTTAATGTGGCCTTCGAGCGAGCCCAGGACCTGACCGAACAAAAATCAAACGGCCGGCCCCGGGCATGGCGGCGAGTTTAACGAGCCGCCAGAATGGCGTCGATGAGCGTCAGTACGCCCCCGTCGTTGTTGCTCGGAATGCGCCACTTGGCATGCGCGTTCATGTGCTCCTCGGCATTGTCCACGATAAAGCTGTGACCGACGCGCTCCAGCATGGGGATGTCGTTGTACGTATCGCCCACGGCGGCGGCGTCGGCGATATCGATGCCCAGGTGTTCGCACAGGTGCGCGACGCCGGCGCCCTTGTCGACGCCCAGGTTCATAAAGTCGATCCACTCGCGCCCGGCGTTGGTGACGTAGAGCTTGTCCGAGAACTCGGGGCTATAGGTCTCGCGGAAAGCGGGCTCGGCGTCGTAGCCGGGGAAGAAGACCGAAATCTTGTTGGACTCGAAATCAATGCCCTCAAAGCTGTCGACGTAGTTGATTGTGTTGTAGTAGACGCTGATCTCGTCGTGGTATTGATGGTCGCGGGCAAGCACGTAGAACTCGTCGAAGCAGCACAGGACGGGGACAGCGCGAGGATCCTCCGAGGCACGGCTCAAGACCTGCTGATACAGCTCCACGTCAATATTGCTCTTATAGATATAGCTGCCGCGATAGATCACGCACGCTCCGTTGTCGGGACAAAAAGCAAGGCGGTTTTTGATGCCCTCGAACATCTCCTCGAGCTTGGGGGCGGGACGTCCGCTGGCGGGGCAGAATACGATGCCGGCGTCGGCGAGCTTGTCCAGGCGCTCATCAAGACCCTGGGGCAGCACACGCTCGTCGGTCAGCAGCGTCTTGTCCATATCGACGGCGAGAATCTTAATGTTGCCGATGTTGGCGTCCGATTCGTAAGTTTGCATAAAAATGCGCCTTTCGTTTCGAGATTGTTTCAGACGTTATAACCATCAACTAGTAGTCGAGCGTATTTTCGCAGGAATGGTGCGTATTTGCACCACGCTTCACAAAGTAATGAAAAAACTTTTCAGAAATTTGAATTTGTCGCTTGTGCTGCGGGCACTTTAGCGTAATATAGCGACCATCGAAAACGGAGACGGAAAAACAACCGCTTACCGAGTAAAAGGTACCGTTTACGATATTTGAATTGCGCCCGGCGATACGTGAAAGGAGAGGCAGATGCAGTTCGTAAAGATCATCACCACTGCAGACAATGCCATCCGACGCCAGCGCGCAATTTCCCGACGACGATAACAATCGTCTCTGTCCGCATGGGGCGAATTGCCTCAACAGAGTCATTTTGAGGTCGTTGGGTTTTAGCACGACATTGCTGCATGTTTCTAGGGCATGTATGTGCTGATTTTTGCTATTTAACCTGATATTGCACGGTATATGACCTTGAAATGACTTGCAACTGACCGATGTTCTAACTAGCTACCAAGGGCGAAAGGAAACAGCCATGAGCAAGGAAAAAGTCGTTCTCGCATATTCCGGTGGTCTTGATACATCCGTATGTGTCAAGTGGCTCCAGGACGAGAAGAATCTCGATGTCGTTTGCGTCTGCGGCAACGTGGGCCAGGAAGAGACCGGACTGGATGCCAAGAAGCAGAAGGCGCTCGACCTGGGCGTTCTCGATTGCCAGGTACTCGACCTGCGCGACGAGTTCTCCGATGAGTTCCTGACCAAAGCCATTGCAGCAAACTCCATGTACGAGAACAAGTATCCGCTGCTCTCCGCCCTGTCTCGCCCGCTGCTTGCCAAGAAGCTTGTTGAGGTCGCCCACGAGTTTGGCGCGACCTACGTCGCCCACGGCTGCACCGGCAAGGGTAACGACCAGGTCCGTTTTGAGGCCGCCGTCAAGGCCCTCGACCCCGAGCTCAAGGTTATCGCCCCGGTTCGCGAGTGGGACCTGAAGTGTCGCCCCGACGAGGTCGCCTATGCCCACGCCCACAACGTGCCGGTTCCCGAGGGTGCCAACGACAACCCCTACTCCATCGACGACAACCTGTGGGGTCGTGCCATTGAGTGCGGTCACCTGGAGGATCCCTGGAATGAGCCGCTCGACGACGCTTGGGTTATGACCAAGAATCCCGAGGACACCCCGGACACCCCGACCTACACCGAGATTGAGTTTGAGGCCGGCAAGCCCGTCGCCGTCGACGGCAAGAAGATGAAGCTCTCTGAGATCGTCATCGCCCTCAACAAGATCTCCGGCGACAATGGCTTTGGCCGTCTCGATCTGGTCGAGGATCGCCTGGTGGGCCTTAAGAGCCGCGAGTGCTACGAGGTTCCCGGCGCCCTGACGCTCATCACCGCCCACAAGGCGCTCGAGGACATCTGCGTCGAGGGCGACCTGCTCAAGACCAAGATCAAGCTCGAGCAGGATTGGGCCACCGCCGTGTACAACGGCCAGTGGTACAGCCCGCTCAAAAACGCGCTCGATGCCTTTATGGCCGACACGCAAAAGTTCGTGACCGGCACTGTCCGTCTGAAGTTCTTTAAGGGCAACTGCCATGTCGTCGGCCGCAAGAGCCCCTTCAGCCTCTACGACTACGGTCTGGCTACCTACGACCGCGACACCACGTTTGACGAGAAGGCCAGCGCCGGCTTTATCGAGATCGATACGCTGTCGCTCAAGACGTGGGCAAAGGTCCAGGGCCCCAGCTCTGCTGCCGCCCAGGCCTAGCGCCTCCTTCCCTTGGTATCCGCGCGGCCCATCCGCGTGATACATAACGGGCGCACGGGGTCCCTACCTTTCGTTATGCTTGCTGACACTTCTTAACATCGGTGGCCCCTACGTTCCGCCCGCATATATGATGCCGTGTCTGCGGCTGAGTCCGAGCCCCGCCGGGGTTGTCCGGCGGGGCTCCTTCTATCAATTTGGCGGCTCTGTGCCTATATATATGAGGAGTATCCATTATGTTCAATGCTATCGCGCATGCTTTGCTTGCCCTCGCGCCCGAGTTCGATGCTGTAAGGGTCGAGGACGTTCCTATGAGCCTGAAGGCCTGGATCGATGGTTCGCAGGGCAACATCCGGAGGGAGACGTTGGGCGCCAAGTGCATGGTGCGTCACTTCTTTGCAAATTAGCCACATGGCCCCGCGCGCGGCAGGGAGTGTGTAAAACTAGCGGTTGATAAATCGCTTTAGCGACAGGGCACATTGCTTTGGACGCTTGTTTTGGTATTTGGAGAAAGGAGACGGTTCCATGGCTCTTTGGGGCGGTCGTTTTGAGGCGGGCGTGGCCGAGGTCACGCAGGAGTTTGGCGCGTCGCTGCCGGTCGACAAACATCTCTATAAGCAGGATATCGCCGGCTCTAAGGCGCATGCCAAAATGCTGGCGGCCCAGGGCATCATCAGTGCCGAGGACGAGCAGGCGATTGCCGAGGGTCTGACCGGAATCGAACAGGATATCGATGCCGGCAACTTCACCTTCGACATCAACGACGAGGACATTCATATGTCCATCGAGAGCGAGCTGACGCGTCGCATCGGCGAGGCTGGCAAGCGCTTGCATACCGGACGTTCGCGCAACGACCAGGTAGCGACCGACACGCGCCTGGGCGTCAAGGCGCTGGCCAAGGAGCTCATGGAGGCCAATCTAGAGCTGCGCCATGTGCTGGTGGATGCGGCTAAGAAGTACGACAAGGTAATTCTGCCGGGCTACACGCACATGCAGCACGCTCAGCCCGTGCTGCTGTCGCATCATCTGCTGGCGTATTCCTGGATGTTCGCGCGCGACTTTACGCGCCTGAAGGCCGCCTTTGATGCCGCCGACAACTGCCCGCTGGGTGCTGCCGCGCTTGCCGGTACGAGCTATCCGCTCGATCGCCAGATGACGGCTGCCGAACTTGGTTTTGCGGGCGTGATTCCCAACTCGCTCGATGCGGTTTCCGACCGTGATTTCCTGCTCGATCTGCATTACGCCGGATCCGTCATGGCGATGCACCTGTCGCGTCTTTCCGAGGAGATCGTGCTGTGGTCGAGCTCCGAATTTGGCTTTATCACGCTTTCCGACTCGTACTCCACCGGCTCGTCCATCATGCCGCAGAAGAAGAACCCCGACTTTGCCGAGCTTATCCGCGGCAAGAGCGGTCGCGTGTACGGCAACCTGGTGCAGCTGCTGGTAACCATGAAGGGCCTGCCGCTTGCTTATAACAAGGACTTGCAGGAGGACAAGGAGGGCGTGCTCGATACCGCCCATACGCTCATGCAGTGCCTGTCGGTTATGGCCGGTATGATTTCGACTTGGACCGTCAACGAGGATGCCATGGCGCGCGAGTGCGGCGTGGGTCACCTTGCCGCCACCGATGTTGCCGATTACCTGGCTAAGCGTGGTCTGCCGTTCCGCGAGGCACATGCCGTGGTGGGCCATCTGGTCCTGATGTGCGAGAAGCGCGGCTGCAATCTTGAGGACCTGCCGTTTGAGGTGTTCCAGGAGGCAAGCCCGCTCTTTGAGCGCGACATTACCGAGGCGCTCGACATCCCGTCGATTGTCGCTGCGCGCACGACCGAGGGCGGCACCGCCCCTGCCGCCGTTGCCGTGCAGCTGCAGCGTGCCGAGGCGCAGCTCGTGGTCGACGAAGGTGTGTTTGGATCGCTAACCAAGGTCGTCGAGATGGGTCACGGGGCAAAGTAGAGGTTTGGCTGAAGACGTATTGTCCATTTATTGATAAATCGTTTTCGCTTTACGGGCGCCTGCTGATGTGGGAGCCCGTATTTTGTTGCTATGGGGGAAGGGCTTGTCGAGAACTTCTGTAGGACCTTTGGGCAGGTTGTGAAGGGGATACGTTCGCGGGCGGCAACCGACCGCCTGCTCTGTTCGGCGCGGTTGATGGGCGGTCGGATGGTACTCTAATCGGGCTTCGAAACAGAAGTGACACATATGGAGCGCTTTAATAAATTGCAACGTTTCAATAAACAGCTTTTTGTTTAACTGCAGCTAAAACTCTGTTACGATGCAGTCCAGGCGGGTGCCGGAATGGGACTTGGGCACGCGCGAACCTACTTGAAAGGCTACTTTTATGGCTATCGAGAAGACCTTCATCATGATTAAGCCCGACGCCGTGCGCGACCGCAAGATCGGCGAGATCGTTGCTCGCATTGAGCGCAGCGGCCTTGTCATCGAGCGCATGGAGATGACCACGCTCGAGCGCGCTACCGTCGAGGAGCACTACGCCCATCTGGCCGACAAGCCCTTCTTTGGCGGTCTCTGCGACTTTATGACGAGCGGTCCGGTCGTCAAGATGGTCGTTTCCGGTCTCTCCGCTGTTGCTAAGATGCGCACCCTCATGGGCGCTACTAATCCGCTTGACGCTGCTCCTGGTACCATCCGCGGCGACTTTGCCGTCGATGTCAACGCCAACGTGATCCACGGCTCCGACTGCCTGGAGAACGCCGAGATTGAGATCAAGCGCTTCTTTGGCTAAACCAGCTTTGACTCCTTAAAGCTGTTAGCGTGTGGCTTGGGCGCCGCGGAACTCCATCCGCGGCGCCCTTTTATTCCAAAATCTATGAAGGGGTCCGCTCGGTCATGAGTTCCGAGCGGGCCCCTGCTGTTAGCTTGTGGCACTGAGTGGTTTAGGCCTCGTCGACGACCTTGAGGCCGCGCGTGTGATCGATCTCGTTGAGGAGGTTAACGCGACGCTCGTGACGGCCGCCCTCAAACTCGGCGTCGAGCCACTCGTCGACGATCATCTTAGCGAGCTCGGAGCCCACGACACGGGCACCAAAGGCGAGCACGTTGGTGTTGTTGTGCATGCGGGAGAGCTTGGCGCTGAAGGGCTCGGAGCACACGACGGCGCGTACGCCCTCGACCTTGTTGGCAGCCAGGCTAATCCCGACACCGGTGCCACAGATGAGGATGCCCAGGTCGACGTCGCCGTTGGCAACGGCCTTGCCCACCTTGTAGCCGGCGATGGGGTAGTCAAAGCTCTCGGAGGTGTCGGTGCCAAAGTTCACGACCTCGCAGCCGCGCTCCTTCAGGTGCTCGGAGATGATGTTCTTGAGCTCGACGGCGGCGTGGTCGTTGCCGATACCAATCTTCATGAGTGGTTCCTCTCTGGTCTGTGCGGCGCAAATGCTAAAGGTTTTACCGCGTTCGACTGCATGATAGCGCGACTTTTGCGTAAACGCTCGGGCGTTTTTTGGTCAAACGCTTTAGCATGCAACAAGACCGGCTTCTCATGAATGAATGCTGTCAGTTTGTGCTTGAGCGCCGTCCGCCGGAACCATGGTTGCAGTTTTTGATGCATTGTTATCAAATAAAGGAGCTAACTATTTTTGAGAGCCAAGCCCGTTATGCAAGCAGGAGATACCTATGCCTACCGATTCCCTTCGTGATGCCGCGTTTTGCGATGTTTTGAACCGCGAGCTTGTCTGTGCACTCGGCTGCACCGAGCCCATTGCCGTTGCCTATGCAGCAGCGCTGGCGAGCCAGACGCTCGGTTACGAGCCCGATCATATGGATGTTGCCTGCTCGGGCAACATCATCAAGAACGTTAAGAGCGTGACCGTGCCCAACTCGGGCGGTATGCACGGTATTGAAGCCGCGGCCGTGCTGGGTGCCGTGGGCGGCGACGCCAAAAGCGCGCTCGAGGTGCTCGAGAGCGTTAACGATGAAGACCGTGCTCGCGTGGCCGAGCTCCTCGCCGACGCCGACTACTGCGATGTATCGCTTGTCGAGGGTGTGCCCAACCTCTACATCAAGGTGACTGCCACGGCCGGGGGCCATACCGCGGTCGTCGAGATTACCGACCACCACACCAATGTCACGTGCCATACCCTCGACGGTATTCCGGTGTGCGGCAAGTCGGCGGGGGAGTGTGCCGCCTGCGCCGAGCGCGTCGTGGCCGAGCGGGCGGCAGATAACGCCGACACGCCCATGTCGATCGAGACCATCATCGACTTTATCGAGGACGGTGACATTGAGGACGCCCGTGCTGCCGTTGAGCGTCAGATTGAGCTGAATGGCGCAATCAGTGCCGAGGGCCTTGCGCACGCTTGGGGCGCCGAGGTGGGTCGTACGCTGCTGGGTGCTCGTGCCGATGACGTCGCCTGCCGTGCCCGTGCCCGTGCGGCCGCCGGGTCCGACGCCCGCATGAACGGCTGCGCGCTGCCGGTCGCCATTGTGTGCGGCTCGGGCAATCAGGGCATTACCTGCGCATTGCCCGTCATGGAGTATGCCGAGTACCTGCGTTGCGACCACGAGCGCCTGGTGCGCGCCGTGATGCTGTCCGATCTTATCGCCGTGCATATCAAGAGCTATATTGGTGCGCTCTCGGCGTTTTGCGGTGCTATTTGCGCCGCGTGCGGCGCCGGCGCCGCGATTACCTGGCTGTGCGGTGGCACGCGCGAGCAGATTGGCGCGACGGTCTCGAACACGCTCGGTAACGTGGGCGGCATCGTGTGCGACGGCGCCAAAGCGAGCTGTGCCGCCAAGATCTCGGCTGCCGTCGATGCGGCGATTCTGGGCCATGATATGGCCATGCAGGGTCGCGGCTTCCGCGCCGGCGAGGGCCTGATCCAAGATACCGTTGAGCAGACAATCGCCAGTATGGGCTACGTAGGCCGCGTAGGCATGAAGGACACCGACGTCGAGATCCTCAACATCATGATCGGCAAAACCCAGGTTTGTTAGTTACGCGGTTTTACCAAACCGCGTAACCAGTCGACGCTGCGCCCGAGGTTCCGCCGTTCTGCCGAACGGCGGACTGGCCGACGCTGCAAGCCCGCCAGAGCGGCAATCTGCCTTTCAACTTCGGCGGCATGACCAGAAGGTCAATGCCGCCTTGTTTCAAGACACCTTGCTCGCTCTGGCGGGCTTTCGCTGTTGTTGCCAAAACATCGGCGTTATCTTTGTTTGTTGTTCTATTGGCTAAGACAGTTCGTCGGCTACTTGGTGCTCGTAGAAGGCTTCGATTACGGCGTTAAAGTCGCGGGCGAAGTCTTCCATGGTTCCGCGCCAGGTGGCTCGGCTGGGCTTGCCTTGGCCCACAAAGGCGGTTTGGATGCCGCAATCGGGGGACGGGAAGTCGCGCTTGGGATCGTTGCCCACCATAAGGACCTCGTGCGGCTCGAGCCCCATCACCTGAAGCTGCTCTAGATAGTAGGTGGCATCGGGCTTGCAGCGGGTGGTGTTTCCCATGTGCGTGACGAGCTCAAAGGGAGCGTCGGCCAGGTCGCCCCAACCCATGCGGCACTCGATGGCCCCCTGGGGAAAGCTGGGGTTGGTAAAGAGCGCACAACGCAGCCCTGCGTCCTGTACGGCCTGGAGCGCGGCGTGTGCGCCCGGCATGGCGTGGGCGTTAATGACATCGTCGTTCTTGTACGGAAGAACTTCGCGGTCATAGTAGGTAAACGCCTCGTAGATGAGGGGATCGGAGAGGCGGATCCCGCATCGGCGCTCGACCTCTTCTTGGTAAAACTCAAGATTGGTGCGGTTGTCCGTGCCGCTGCGGCGATTGGCGTTGAGGTCGACCAGGATGGTGCCGAGGCGTGCCATCGTGCCACCGCGGCTGCGGCGCCCGATATCCGCGAGCATCGAAGAGACATCCTTAAAATAGCGAAGGATGAACGCGTTGAGGTTGATGCTAAGAAGCGTTTCGTCCATATCGAAAACGACTGCTTTGAGCACGCGGGCACCTTTCTCGTAAATTTGATCTAGAGTCGTTGGCTCCGGATACTTTACCCCAAAGCCAATTGCCTGGCTGGTTATCGTCAAGTTGCGGAGACGTGTGTTCATAAGATTACGAAAAAGTCTCCACACGAGTAAAAAATCGCAGTTCACGCTTGAAATCGAACTCATTTCCCCGTAACCTATACGAACGTGATTGCATAAGCGTCACATTAGTATCTGTC
>USPT01000008.1 GCA_900556705.1 uncultured Collinsella sp. | reverse complement strand
CCAGCAAGTGCCCCGAGCTGGGCGACCTGCTGCTGAAGCTGAAGGCGGAGGGGAGATAGGCGGCGTTGGCCGTCTGCATGGCGCGTGGCCTGTCGCGTATCGCTACTCTTCCTGCCGCTTGGCAGGCAGGATGTAGACGTTCTCGGCGTCCACGGCGATCTGCGTGGGGCGGTTGTAGAGGGTATCTACTTCCATTACGCTCTGCTTGAACGGCGCGACGTCAGGCGTCTTTGCCCGATGGAGCTTCTCGAGGAGTTTCTCGGATTGCCTGTCGTTGAACCTGCCGATGTCCTCTCCTGCACCCTCGAGTGCCTCGTCGATGAGCGTATGTTCGCCCACGGGGGTCTTTGCGATGGCGTGACCGAGCAATTTGCCCGCGGACGCGATGCCGCCCAGCAGTGCCGCATCGACGGTGTCGGCAGTTCCCGCCTCGAGGGCGTCGTAACACTCGGTGTAGAGCTCGCGGTACGCGATCGAATCAGCCTCGATCTTCGCAGTGGCGTCCGCGAGCTTTGCGGGCTCGAAGTTCTGGGCGAGCATGGGTTCGAGGAACAGCGAGAACGCGTGGATGTAGGTGGCGAGCTGGCAGTCTTTGAGGTAGTCGAGCACCTTGTCGAGGCGTCTGCCCAAGCCGTCTCGCACCTCGATGAACCCTTTCTTTTTCAGATCCGCCTGTGCCTGCGAGCGGAAGAGTTCCATGTCCTGCGCGGACGACTGCTTGATGTCGAGCACCTTCATATGGGCGTTTGCCATGTAGGTGGCGTTGCCGTAGTTGAGGCCGTAACCGTTGAGGATGTCTGCGAGCGTCTTGAGGTTGCCACGCATGTTGGCCTTGTCGCGCTGACGCATGTACTCGAACATTTCGTCGACGGACTCCTGGATGGAGTCGAGCTTTTGGTTTATCTGCGCGATTGCGGCTGCCATGAATAGCGATGTTGGATCGTAAGGCACCTGCGTGACGCTCGTGGCGATGTCGCCCTCGACTACGTGGAAGCGCGCCTGCCCAAGGCCCTTGGCGGCGTCGTGGTAGCCCCCTGTGAGACCGCTGCCGTCCTTGAACGTGTTGAGTTTCGACGGATCGAGCGGGTTACCATATTTGTCAGTCGCCTGGAGCAGCGTGGGCACGCTCACCGTGTTGGTGACGGTGCGAAACATCGAGGGGAGCGAGGCGAACGCCACGCCGAGTTGGGGAATTCGCTCGAGCGGTAGCTTGATGGCGCCGGAGACGTCCACCCGCTTCTGAGTGAGCGCGAGGTGGATTTTGGTCGATGCGAGCTGTTTTGCCACGAGCTCCTCTCGGCCGTCGTTCGCCGAGGGTTTGGTCTCGTTGTCTGCCATAGCGCGCTCCTTGCTTACGTTGATAGTCGTGGGCATTATCTCATCGCCTGGTGGCTTGCTAGAGCGGGGTAGAGGCCGAGCGTCTGGCGAAACTCGTTAACTGATTGCATTTCAGCGGATTGGGTTGATTATAAGAGAAGGACGGCTATCCATCTGCCCTTCCCAGTTGAGTTCGCTTTGAGCTACTGTTCGTGCTTATGCTGCTTGGGCTCAAGCCTTCTCGCTGCCGTGAAGCAGGCCGTGGCCGCCATGGTCAATGCGATGCTGGCCATCCAAGTGGAGTCGCCGGTTGCAGCGAGCTTTGGTTCATCGGCTGTCGTGCGTCCCGACTTTTTTGTAGCCGCCTCGTCGGCGTCCTTTTCAGGAGTGGCAGGATCACTTTTGTTGTCGCCGGGTGAATCTACGTCGGTCTTTCCGCCCGCCTGCTCCCCTTGGGCCTTCCCCTCCACGGTGAAGGACGCATCGGTCGCCGTCCCGTCCTTCCAGACGGCCGTGACGGTGTGTCCGCCGCCGGCGAGCGTGTCCAGGTAGGACGGCCTGAGCTCGATAATCGTGCTGCCCCTGGTTGCGGTGTAGTTCTCGGCGGAGACCTCAGTTCCGTCCACGAGGAGACGCGTGAACTCATCGAGAGGACCGCTGAAGCGGAAGGTCAGACCGGCCTCGCCGTCCTTTGCATACGCCTGCCCGTCGCCCTTGGTGGCGGCATACAGCGGAGCGGTCACGTCGAAGGTGACGTCCCCCGCGTCGTCGACATCAAAGGTCTGAACGCCGGTCTTGCCGTTACGCTCGGCGTAGGCGGAGCTGTAGACGAAGGTCTCGTGGCCCGTCTTGTCGAGGACCGCGAGGGCTTGGATTTCAAACGAGCCCATCGAGAGCGACGTGGGGAACTCGATTTCGATATAGCCCCTTGCCGCATCGTAGCTGCAGCTCAACGTTTTGCGGGTCTTTAAAGAGTTCGGGTCCTCGACATAGCCGGGGTCGCCGAGGATCGGGGAGACAGACTTTACGCCGTCCGCGTCGCCTACATTGCAATAGATACGGAGGATCCCGCCGACGGGGACCCTCTTCGCGGAGATGGAAACGTTCGAGACCGTGGGCGGGTTCCGGTCGATCGCGCTGCCGGTCACCTCGAAGCACAGCTCGCTCGGGTCGCCAACCGAGAAAGTCGCGCCCGAAATGCCGTTGGCCCTGGCGTAGGAACTCTCGTACACATCGGTCTCGAACCCTAGGCCATCGGTGACCGAAAGGCCGATCAGCCTGTGCCTTCCGATCCTATTGCTGTCGAATGTGAGGTCAAACCCGTCGATAGACGAGCCTCCGTGATAATAGGCTGACGAAACAGAGCAGCCGTCGTCCGAATTCTCCCAGCCCTGCCGCAGTATGGGGGAAACGGAGCGAACGCCGTCGGCATCGGAGACGGTCCAAGAGATGTGGAGGTCGGCACCGGTTGCGACCTCCCTGCTCGAGAGCGACACGGAGGACACGGTCGGCGGGTTTTGGTCCTCGGGTCCCTCGGTCACCTCATACTCGAGGGGGTCGGTGGTGAAGGTCGGACAGTCGAGCCCCTTCTCCTCGGCATACGTCGTGTCGTAGACATCGGTAACCCATCCAAGACTATCGGTCACGCCGAGGCCGATGATCCGGTACCTGCAGGGCCGGTCGCTCGGGGAGGTGGAGATATCGAAGCCCGCGGTCGTGTTGCCGGTCGACGAGAAGGCGAGACGGGAACTGATTCCATGGTCTCCGGTATCGTTTTCGACAAGGACTTCGACTATGGGCGTGACGGACCGTACCCCGTCAGGGTCATCGACGCTATAGCCGACATGCAGCGTGGAGCCGGCCGTGACTGTCGTCGCGGATATCGTCACGTTGGAGATGCTGGGCGGGTTCGGGTCCGACGCGGCTAGGGCGGTTGAGGGCAAAGCAAGCGCTACGGTGGCGGACAGCGAGGCGAGCAGGCTAAGCGCGAAGCGCCTGGAGAATTTCAAGGAGGTCATTGGTGGTGCCGATCTTCCATAATTGTTGCAGCGATACCAGTATATCTTTGGCCCATGCTAGCCAGATGTTCTTTCCGCGAACGGCTCGTTAGTTTAGAGACGGCATATGGACGCCTGTCTCGTCCACGTTTCTCGTAAGGGCGATTATAAGGACATGAAGAGACTTTCTCGGAACAATCAATTGGGGATATCAAAGAAATGCTGGACGCCTCCTGATCGCTCAATGCCTTTGAGGTGAAATGCGGCGCATCGGCTACGTTGTTGAGATCATTTATCGAGCGATACGTCATTCCAGCTGAGGCCACCGTCATGAGGCTTCTGTTCCTACACCCCCCCCGCAATCCCGCGCGCGGCACCCAACAGCTCGTACTCCCTCTCGCTCCACTGGCACAGCTCGGCAGTCTCGACGGCGTCGCGACACAGGTCCAGAAACACCTCAGCTCCCTCGCAGAAGCACTCGCGGGCAAAGTCACCCGAACCGCTTGCGACGCACGTGCCGTCGGCAAACAGCTTCCAGCTAGACAGCTCGCGCGAGTCGTCTCCAAGCAGCTTGATCTGCAGTACGTGCGGGTCGCCGGCGGTGTAGAGCTCTTTCTCGAGCGCCTGCACGGTAAAGCGCATCTGGTGGGGGAGACTGCTCTTGACCATGGCCGAGGCATAGCCGTTCGGCTTGTCCAGAAGATGCATTCGTTTTGGCTTGGCTGCCAGGTTGTGGAAGTTGCGCTCACTGCGCACGGAGAAATTGTCCATACGGACTCCTTTCATCGATATTGGCAGGGCCACCGTGCCTCTTGGCCGGTTGGCGTCGGGATCGTGGAGCCAACTCTCTACCCCGACTCTGGATAAAACGCGCCCGCTCCTTGCGGGCACGATGGGGTCTATCAACGTGTACGGACAGAAATCAAGCGCCATCCGCGAAATGACGCGCGGATGGCGTTGGTTTCCCAAGTGATTATTCGGCTTCCATCCGGAAAAGTGTCGAAATCAGCCGTGTAAAAGTACGGAAAAGTGTCGAGATAGGCACCTTAAAACTTCGGAAAAGTGTGGCTGGATGACAAAACAGTACTTAGAAGTCGGTGCTGGATGCGGGATCCTGTGGTCGCCTTCAGCCCTCGCTACTCGTCGTCCTCGTCGTTGGGGTCGCCCTTGAGGGTGTTGATGTCCAGGTACTGGTTGTCGTCCTCTTTTTGCTGGGTCTCCGACTCCGCTTGGGTGGGGCCGCGGAACAGCTGGAACCCCTCAAACGCAATGACACCGAGCAGGGCAATGATAATGGCGATAAAGGCAACCTTGACTGCCTGCGGAAATTCCGAGAAACGCAGCGCCTTTTCCTCGGCGTAATAATCGGCGAAGCGCTCTTCGCCCGTGCTTTTGGTATACGCCGGCGCGGACGCGGCCTCCGGGTCATATTCCGGTGCAGGCGTGGCGGCGTACGGATCGTTGAGATAATCGCTCGATGCGGTGCCATAATCCTCGGTCTCGATGCGACCGGTGCCAGCATAGCCATCGGAATAACCGGAATATGCCGCACCGCCCTCATAGTCCGCGGCGCTCGTGTTGGCGGCAAAAAGCGGGTTAACTGGAACATCGAGCGCCGGCATGCCGGTAGAGGTCTCATCCAGATCGGTTGCAGCCCAGGAATCGTAGGCAACCTGATGGGCAACGGGCTCATCGAGCCTTGCGACCGGAGGCTTGCGTGCCGCGGGAACAGGCAACTGCTGGGCGCTGTACATAACGGTGCTGTCGGCCGATTTGCCCTGCGTCGCTGCTGCGAGAAATGCCGCCGTCTCGGACGGGTCGCTTGCGGGGCGGGGAGCGGGCGTGGGCGCCGAAGTGGGTGCGGGCGTAGGCGCGGGCGTCGAAACAGGCGACTGCGCAGGAGTCGGCGCAGATACGGGCTCAGGCGCAAGTGCGGGATTGGGGCTTGACGGGCGAGCCCCGCCGCCGCCCATGAGTTCGTCGGCGGTCCACGGGCGATCATCCATCACGTCGTCAAGGCTCAGCGAAAACAGGTCGTCTTCACCCTCATCGAACATGCGGTGCACATGTCCACCAATTGCCGGAATCAATCCGCGACCGGTGCATGATGCCTTGCTCAACGCCATTCTGTCCCATCCTTTCGAAATACTAATGACATCGATTATATGGAACTTCCCAAGCGGCTCGGTCTCGGATTCGTGCTTTCCAGAACTCGCGCCCAAAAAGGGAGGGGCAATCCAGGCGAGTGCCTACTTGTCGCCGGCGGCAGCCTTTGCCTCGTTGAGGTAGCTATAGAAGCTGTACTTAGAGATGCCAAAGAACTCGCAGGCACGCTCGCTCGACTTGGAAATGAGGAAGGCGCCGCGACGGTCGAGGTAGCCAATGGCACGAATGCGCTCGTCTTTGGTCATGAGTGCCGCGGGCTTGCCCACAAACTGCTCGCACTCGTGCAGCAGGTCCTCGAGCAGGTCGCCGATGTTCTTGGTAATGGGCTCGGGCTCGGTGTAGCCCGTGCCGCCGGTGCCGGTAAAGGCGTCGAGCGAACGCTCAAAAGCCTTCATGAGCGTAATGTCAAAGTTGATGCCCAAAATGCCGACGGGCTTGCCCTCGTCGTTGCGGATAAAGATCGTCGACGATTTGAGCAGCTTACCGTCGGTGGTTTTAGTGAGGTACGGCTCGCGGTCGTGTACATCGGTGGCGCCCTCGTGCATGGACTCAAACACGATATGGCTGGGGCCGTCACCCAGTTTGCGCCCGCTGACGTGGCCGTTTTCGATCACTACGATGGAGTGTTCCACGTCCTCGGTCTCCAGATCGTGGACGACGACTTCGCAGTTGGGGCCAAATTGGAGCGCCAGGCCGTGTGCGAGGCGCTTGTAAAACTCAATCTGTGCGGGGGTCATGGGTACCTTCCTAAAAATTAGTTTGGGCTCACTGTGCCATAAACCACACTTGACCGCAAACAAATCCATCAACAAGGCAATTCATGACCGTTCGGCGGCGAAAAAGTACCGATTACGGCAACAAACAATTCGTTAGGTATGCCAATCAAAAAGTGTGATAGAACATTACTAACAAACTTTTTGTTTGGCATCCACATAAAAGTTCAGCCGTGTGAATGGGATCGGGCTGAAACGCGTATGCGGGGGCCGGCAAGAGAGGACTTAAGGAGTTCACCGTATGGCCGATAAGATCCAGTGGGCGGGCAACACGATGCCCAAGAGCGATGACAAGCACTTGGGAATCATGAGTCTCGACCACGTGAAGAAGGCCCGCGCCTTCCACCAGTCGTTCCCCCAGTACACCGTCACTCCGCTTGCCCGCCTGGACGGCCAGGCCGCGCGCCTGGGCTTGTCCAACCTGTGCGTTAAGGACGAGAGCTATCGCTTTGGCCTCAACGCCTTTAAGGTCCTGGGCGGCTCGTTTGCCATGGCCAACTACATTGCCGACGAGACCGGCAAGGACGTTGCCGACTGCACCTTCGATTACCTGACCTCCGATCAGCTGGCCGAGGACTTTGGCCAGGCCACCTTCTTTACCGCCACTGACGGCAACCATGGCCGCGGCGTGGCATGGGCTGCCAACAAGCTGGGCCAGAAGGCTGTCGTGCACATGCCCAAGGGTTCCACCAAGCCCCGCTTCGATAACATTGCCGCCGAGGGCGCCACGGTGACCATTGAAGAGGTCAACTACGACGAGTGCGTGCGCATGGCCGCCGCCGAGGCCGACGCCTGCGAGCGCGGCGTTATCGTTCAGGACACCGCCTGGGAGGGCTACGAGAAGATCCCGTCTTGGATCATGGAGGGCTACGGCACCATGGCTTCCGAGGCTGCCGAGCAGTTGCGCGAGATGGCCATCAACCGCCCGACCCACGTGTTTGTCCAGGCTGGCGTGGGTTCGCTCGCCGGCGCCGTGGTGGGCTACTTCACCAACCTGTATCCCGATAACCCGCCCACCTTCGTCGTGGCTGAGTGCGCGCCTGCCGCCTGCCTGTACAAGGGCGCTGCCGCCGGCGACGGCGATCCGCGCATCGTGGACGGCGACATGCCTTCCATCATGGCCGGTCTGTGCTGCGGCGAGCCCAACATTCTGGGCTGGGATATCCTGCGCAACCACGCCACCGCCTTCGTGTCCTGCCCCGACTGGGTCACCGCTCGCGGCATGCGCACCCTGGGCGCTCCCGAGAAGGGCGACCCGCGCGTCATTTCCGGCGAGTCCGGCGCTGTGACCACCGGCCTGGTCGAGACCCTCATGCTCGATCCCGAGTACGCCGAGCTCAAGGAGCTCATCGGCCTGGACAAGACGAGCTCCGTGCTCTGCTTCTCCACCGAGGGCGATACGGATCCCGACCAGTATCGCCGCATTGTTTGGGAAGGCGAATATCCCACTTGCTAATCGTTGGGGCGGAGTAAATAGGTATCGCTCCGCCACCTCACAGGTAGATTCCTTCGTTTGAAAGGTTATGAACAATGGCTAAAGAACTCGATTTCGACGCTATCAAGGCTGCTGCTGAGTCTCACCGCGCCGACATGACTCGCTTCCTGCGCGCTATGATCTCCCACCCCTCTGAGTCCTGCGAGGAGGGCGAGGTTGTCGCTTGCATCAAGGCCGAGATGGAGAGCCTTGGCTATGACGAGGTCAAGGTCGACGGTCTGGGCAACGTCATGGGCTTTATGGGCGAGGGCGACAAGATCATCGCCATCGACTCCCACATCGACACCGTCGGCATCGGCAACATCGAGAACTGGGATGCCGATCCCTATGAGGGCTACGAGACCGACGAGATCATCTACGGCCGCGGCGGCTCCGACCAGGAGGGCGGCATGGCTTCCGCTACCTACGCTGCCAAGATGATGAAGGACATGGGCCTCATCCCCGAGGGCTACAAGATCATGGTCGTCGGCACCGTCCAGGAAGAGGACTGCGACGGCATGTGCTGGCAGTACATCTACAACAAGGACGGCATTAAGCCCGAGTTCGTCATTTCCACCGAGCCCACCGACGGCGGCATCTATCGCGGTCACCGCGGCCGCATGGAGATCCGTGTCGACGTTCACGGCACCTCCTGCCACGGCTCCGCTCCCGACCGCGGCGATAACGCCATCTACAAGATGGCCGACATCATCGCTGACGTCCGCGCCCTCAACAACAACGGCTGCGACGAGTCGACCGACATCAAGGGCCTCGTCAAGATGCTCGACCCCAAGTACAACCCCGAGCACTACGAGGATGCCCGCTTCCTGGGCCGCGGCACCTGCACCGTCAGCCAGATCTTCTACACCAGTCCCAGCCGCTGCGCTGTCGCTGACTCCTGCGCCATCTCCATCGACCGTCGTATGACCGCCGGTGAGACCTGGGAGTCCTGCCTGGACGAGATCCGTAACCTGCCGGCCGCCAAGAAGTACGGCGACGACGTGAAGGTCTCCATGTACATGTATGACCGTCCGTCCTGGACCGGCGAGGTCTACGAGACCGAGGCTTACTTCCCCACGTGGATCAACAAGGAGACCGCTCCGCACGTCAAGGCCCTCGTCGACGCCCACAAGGCCATGTTCGGTGACGAGCGCATCGGCTGCGAGCCCAGCATGGACAAGCGCGCCGGTCGCCCGCTGTGCGACAAGTGGACCTTCTCCACGAACTGCGTTTCCATCCAGGGCCGCTACGGCATCCCCTGCGTCGGCTTTGGCCCGGGTGCCGAGTCTCAGGCTCACGCTCCCAACGAGGTCACCTACAAGGACGACCTGGTCACCGCTGCCGCCATGTACGTGGCTGCCCTGAACCTCTACGATCCGAGCCAGGCCGATGGCGACGCCACCGTGTTCCGCGCCGGTCTGACCAACAACAAAATCGATTAGTCCCATTCTTCGATTTTGTTGAGCCGGGGGCCGCTCGTGTCCCCGGCACCCCCTGTTGACTTGGGGCCCGCGGTCGTTATCTCCCATGCTTCCTCAACGGTGGCGGGTCCTCGTCATGGTGCTCTGCATGTTTTAGCCACGCGCGCATGCCGGAGCACATCTACTCATTGCGATCGTTTCATCTTTAGAAAGGACATTTCCATGGACGCTAAGTTTACCGAGCTCATCGAGCAGCTGAACGGCCTCGATTTTAAGGGTATGTACGGCAGCGACTTCCTGCACACCTGGGACAAGACCACCGATGAGCTCAAGGCTCTCTACATCGTCGCCGACGCCCTGCGCGAGCTGCGTGAGAACAACGTTTCGTCCAAGATCTTCGACTCGGGCCTGGCCGTCTCCCTGTTCCGCGACAACTCCACCCGCACGCGCTTCTCTTTCTCTAAGGCCGCCAACCTGCTCGGCCTTGAGCTGCAGGACCTGGACGAGAAGAAGTCCCAGATCGCCCACGGCGAGACCGTCCGCGAGACCGCTACCATGATCTCCTTCATGGCCGACGTCATCGGCATCCGCGACGATATGTACATCGGCAAGGGCGACGCCTACATGGCCGAGGTTTCCGAGTCTGTCCAGCAGGCCTACGAGGACGGCGTTCTGGATCACCGTCCCACGCTCATCTCCTTGCAGTCCGACTCCGATCACCCCACGCAGTCCTCTGCCGACATGCTCTACCTCATCAACGAGTTTGGCGGCCTCGAGAACCTCAAGGGCAAGAAGGTTGCCGTCACCTGGGCCTATTCGCCCTCTTACGGCAAGCCGCTGTCCTGCCCGCAGTCGCTGATCAGCCTGCTGCCCCGCTTTGGCATGGACGTCACCCTGGCTCACCCCGAGGGCTACGACCTCATGCCCGAGGTCGTCGAGCGCGCCAAGGGCTATGCCGCCGAGTCCGGTACCACCTTTAAGCAGGTCAACACCATGGCCGAGGCCTTCGAGGGCGCCGACATCGTGATCCCCAAGAGCTGGGCTCCGTTTGCCGCCATGGAGAAGCGTACCAACCTGTACGCCGAGGGCGACGACGCCGGCATCGCAGCGCTCGAGAAGGAGCTGCTCGCCCAGAACGCCACCCATCAGGACTGGTGCTCCACGACCGAGCTCATGGAGAAGACTGCCAACGGTCAGGACACCATCTTTATGCACCCGCTGCCCGCCGACATCTCCGGTGTCTCCTGCGAGCACGGCGAGGTTAACGCCGACGTCTTCGACATGCACCGCGTGGGCATGTACAAGGAGGCCAGCTACAAGCCGTACGCCATCGCTGCCATGATGTTCCTGCAGAAGGTTGCCGATCCCGCCGCTACCCTCAAGGCCCTCGACGAGCGCAACACCGCCCGTTGGCTCCAGGCCTAAAGCCGGGTTGAGGTAAGCCATGTAAAGGGGGCGCTCTGCCAACCGGCGGGGTGCCCCTTTTTTGCATCGCGGGCGTGCGGGATAAGCGCTTTCGATGTGGATGCCCGCGGCGCGAGTTATGGGTACGATGGTTTCAGGGGAGGTATCACCATGAAACTTGGATGCGTCATTATGGCTTCGGGCGAGGGCAAGCGGTTTGGCTCTAACAAGATGCTTGCCGATATCTATGGCGAGCCGCTGATTGCCCGGACCATCGATTCGGTTCCCCGGGGCTTTGACGTTGTGGTTTCGACGCGTTGGCCCGAGGTCGCCCGGATTTGCGAGGACAAACATTGCCCGTGCGTGCTGCACGATGGCGAGCTGCGCAGCGAAAGCGTCCGTGCGGGCCTTTCGTGGGGAGTCGAGCGCAACTGGAAAGGCTGCCTCTTTTTGCCGGGCGACCAGCCGCTCGTGAGTTCGGATTCTTTTGAGGCTTTGGTTCACGCGTTTGACGAACGTGGCCGCAAACATCCGGTGCGCTTGGCGTGCAACGGTGAGCCTTCGAGTCCGGTGCTCTTTCCGGCGGAACTATTCGATGCACTCATGCGTCTTGAGGGCAAGGACGGCGGGGGCTCGATTCTCAAAGGTCGCGTCGACGTTGCGCTGGTCGAAGCGCGTGCCTACGAGCTGTGGGATGTCGATACCGCCAAGGGACAGCGACGCATAGCGGAGCATATCGCGGCCTGCTCGTATTTTGATCGCGTGGCCAACTGTATGAATCGATAAGGAGCAACATGATCATCATCAAAAACGGCGCGCTCGTGACGCCACAGGGGCTTCGCCGCGCCGATCTTGCCATGGAGGGCGACAAGATCGTGCGGATTGCCGCGGCGATTGAGCCGGGCGAGGACGATACCGTCCAGGACGCCACGGACTGTTGGGTGTTCCCCGGCTTTATCGACGGCCACACGCACATGCAGTGCTGGACTGGCATGGATTGGACAGCCGATAGCTTTGAAACCGGCACGCGTGCGGCTGCCTGCGGCGGTACGACGACCATCGTGGACTACGCGACGGCCGATCGCGGCGTGACCATGCCCGACGCCCTTGCCGAGTGGCATCGCCGTGCCGACGGAACCTGCACGGCCAACTACGCCTTTCATATGGCACTCGCCGAGTGGAATGAGCGCAACCGCGCCGATCTCGCGGCTATGCGCGAGGCGGGCGTATCGTCGTTTAAGACCTACTTTGCCTACGACCACCTGCGCTTGGACGATGCCGAGACACTCGAGGTGCTGGAGGAGCTCAAGCACCTGGGCGGTATCCTGTGCGTGCATTGCGAGAACGGCACGCTGGTGAATGAACTTCAGAAGCGCGTGTACGAGCAGGGGATTCATGGACCCGAGGGGCATGCGCTCAGCCGTCCGGACGTGTGTGAGGCCGAGGCCGTGAGCCGCCTGCTGTATCTGGCGCACTTGGCCGGGGACGCTCCGGTCAACGTGGTGCACCTTTCGACCAAGCTGGGGCTCGAGGCCATTCGCACTGCCAAAGCGCGCGGGCAGAAGAACATCTATGTCGAGACATGCCCCCAGTATCTGATGCTCGACGACACCTGCTATCTGGAGCAGGGCGAGGACGGCTTTGCGGGCGCCAAGTACGTGATGAGTCCGCCGTTGCGCCATGCCGGCGACCGTGCGGCCCTGCGCGAGGCGCTTGTGGCCGGCGAGATCGATACGATTGCGACCGACCACTGCAGCTTTAACCTGCACGGGCAAAAGGACCGCGGGCGCGACGACTTCCGCGCGATTCCCAACGGCGGGCCCGGCGTGGAGCATCGCCCCGTCGCGATTGCCACGAGCTTTGAGGGCCAGCTGGGCCCCGAGGACCTCTGCCGCTTGATGAGCGAGAACCCGGCGCGCGTCTTTGGCATGTATCCGCGCAAAGGCTGTCTTGCCGAGGGCTCCGATGCCGACGTGTGCGTGTGGGATCCGTGCGCGCGTTGGACGATCAGCGCCGCGACACAGCATCAGGCCGTGGACTACACGCCGCTCGAGGGCTTTGAGGCACATGGCCGCGCCAAGGCCGTGTTTGTGAACGGCGTGCTGGTGGCACGCGACGGCGAGCCCACCGGAGCCCAACCCGGCCGCTACGTGCCTCGCTAGCAGCAAAGATGCCGTGTCCCCTCCGCAGTTGCGGTGAAATACGGACTGTTTGCGGCCGTCGGGCGGCCAAACAGTCCGTATTTCACCGCAACTGAGGAGATGGGGCCGGCTACTTGAGGCTGCTGGCGACGACGGGGCGGTCGAGAGCTGCCTCGAAGCGGTCGGCCATCGTGGGGTCGCTGAGCGTGTCGACTTGGTTGAGCATGACGCGTGCGGTGCTGAGTTTCAGCGCCTGCATCTCGGCATTGAGCACCTGGGCGACGCGCTCGGGCGTGGCGATGTCGGTGAGCTCGCAGCCGCAACGCTCGCAAAAGAGCTCGGGGCGGTGGACGGCTTCGTTGATGGGCTTGCTGAGCCCCGAGGCGCCGACGAGCCAGATGACGTTGGCCGTGCCGGCGGGAACGACCGGCTCCCACGGGGCATGCGCCTTGAGCGGGAGCCGCTTGCTGCCGTCCGCCTCGGCCAGGACGTAGTCAAAGCGCTGCGCCAGCTGGTCGAGCGGCTCGGCAGGGGAGGAGAGTTTGCCCGTCTCCGGGTCCAAAACACCCGCCTGGCAGATACTTCCGCGGCTCATGCCCGCGCATGCCTCGCAGGTGCAACCGGGGACATGCGAGGTGCCCGGCTTCCAAGGCGCGGCGTCCAGGCGACGATTCGACCCGTCCCATGGCACGCCGGCAACGGGAAGCATATGCGTGGTGGTGCAGAGGAGCACGCGGCCGCCAGCGCGCATGAGCTCGAGACCCAGCGCCTTCAGCAAGGTCGACTTGCCGCCGCTGCCGATAATCGCGGTAATGCCCGGCTTGATCCTGAGCGCCGAGGCAAGATTGCCGCTAACCGTTTCCATCTGTTCACCGCCGTATAATACTGTGATAATAAATAATCATCAGAGTAGCGGTCGAACCGCTGTTGCTCTGCTCAAACCGTAGCACAGGGAGGTGCCCCGGGAATGCTCGTTTATGTTCGCGGCGCCGGCGATATCGCCACGGGTGTGGCTGCTCGTCTGGTGCGCGCCGGCGTGTCGGTCGTCATGGCCGATATCGCGGTCCCCACGTGCATCCGTCGCACAATCAGTTTTTGCGAGGCCATTCGCCTGGGCGAGGTCGAGGTCGAGGGCATTCGCGCCCGCTTGGCGCAGACGCCGGCAGAGGCGCTTGCAATTACCGAGGCCGGAGACGTCGCCGTCGTGGTAGACCCCCAGGCCAAGATGCTCGACGAACTGAAACCCGCGGCTGTGGTCGACGCGATTCTGGCTAAGCGCAACTTGGGCACCACGCGCGATATGGCGCCTGTCGTCATCGCCGTGGGGCCGGGCTTTACCGCGCCGGTCGATTGCGATGCCGTGGTCGAAACCATGCGCGGGCATTTCCTGGGCCGTGTCATTACCCAAGGTTCGCCCCAGCCCAACACGGGCGTGCCAGGCATTATCGCCGGCTATGGCAGGGAGCGCGTTATCCACAGCCCCGCCGCCGGCGCGTTTCGGTCCGACCGCGCAATCGGCGACATCGTGAGCGCCGGAGACGTGATTGGCTACGCGGGCGATACGCCCATGTGCACGCAGATCGATGGCTGTCTGCGCGGGCTTTTGGCGAACGGCGTGCAGGTGACCGAGGGCTTTAAATGCGCCGATGTCGATCCGCGCGGCGATGCCAGCTATATCAACTACATTTCGGACAAGGCGACGTCGGTCGGCGGCGGCGTGCTCGAGGCACTCGCTATGCTCACCGATATCCTTAGAGGATAGAAGGCGGCAATGGAAAAGCTCGATGTTGTGAATGCGGCGCTTGTCGCCCTGCGTGCTGGCGAGACGTGCGAGCTCGTGGTCGTGGCCGGCACGGCGGGGTCGTCGCCGCGCGGCGTGGGCGCCTGGATGGTCGTCTTTGCCGACGGTAGCCAGGCGGGCACCATCGGCGGCGGCAAGATCGAGCTCTTTGCGCTGGACGAGGCACGAGAGCTGCTGGCCGCGGGGCAATCGCGTCTGGTCCGCTACACCATGGGCGGCGAGAACTCCGATACCGGCATGATCTGCGGCGGAGCCATCTGCCTGTGCTATCTGCATCTGGATGCGACCCAGGCACCGTTGTTTCAGGAAATTGCCGACGTCTTGGTCTATCGGCGCATCGGCGACTTCGTCATCGACTTTGAGCCGTTTATCGCGAGCGCGCTCGAGGGCGATGTGGCCGAGTACCATGGCGAGGCATCGCGCCATACCATTGCCGGCTGCCCCGGGCTTTCGCTGGTGGAGGAGGGGAGTAAGGTCACCTACACCAACGCGGCCTCTGAGATTCCCGCGGCGCACATCGAGACGCTCTGCCCCGAGGGCCTGACCTACATCTTTGGCTGCGGCCACGTGGGCGCCGCGACGGCGCGGGTGCTCACGGCGGCGGGCTTTGCCGTCGTGACGTGCGACGACCGTCCCGGCACGCTGACCCCCGATTGGGTGCCCGGTGTCTACGACCGTCGTCTGGTCGACTACAAGAACCTGAGCAAGCAGTGCCCCATCGGCCCGCGCGACTTGGTGGTCGTGGCCACAGCAGGCCACAAGTCCGATATCGACGTGGTGATTCAGGCCATGCACGCCAAGCCTGCCTACCTGGGCTGTCTGGGTTCGCGCCGCAAGACGGCCTTTGTGCGTGCCCGCCTGGAGCAGGAAGGCTTTACGCAGGACCAGATCGACGAGCTGCACCTGCCGATCGGCGTTGCCATCGAGGCCGAGGACCCCGAGGAGATCGCCATCTCCATCGCCGCCGAGATGATCCACCTGCGTCGCACCAAACTCATCCCCCGCAAGCGCTAATCGCATCCTCACCAATAAGTTGCGGTGAAATACGGATTGTTTAAGCCTGTTAGGCCGCCCAACAGTCCCTATTTCACCGCAACTGCTTGTTGGGACCCATTTGTGCGGGGGAGTTGTGGAGTTGTGCAGGCAGACGAGGTTTTTCTGGAAATACGCACCCAATGCGCGTATAGTACCGATTGTTTTGTCGGCTCCTGCTGCGTCGAGTCCAAACCG
>USPT01000007.1 GCA_900556705.1 uncultured Collinsella sp. | reverse complement strand
ACTACGGCGGTGCCGATGGAAAGCACTTGCTTGTAGGCGGACTTGCGCGACATTGAGGCTCCTGGATGGACGGTTGGGAGTCTACCAGTCTAGCAGGAGCCGGCAGAGGCCGTTCTGTCGAACAAATACTTAAGATTTGAGACAAACGCTACTGATTCATTTGTCCCGCGGTCTAGATCGAGGTGGAGTCGAGCCAGTTGAGCTTGCACTCGAGAATGCGCTGCTCGCCGGGTTCGCTGCTTCCGTCAAGTAGGGCGAGCAGCATCTCGGCTGCTTCGCGACCTTCTTGGTCGACGGGCTCGATGATGGTGGAGACGGTCGGTGTGGTGAGATTAGTCCAGTCTTCGCAGTTGAGTCCCAAAAGGCCGATTTGCTGCGGAAGCAGATGGGCCATTGGCTGGAGGGCCTTGTAGACACGGGGAAGTGCCCACTGATTTTGCACGAAGATAAGGGTTCGCTTGGCGGGATTGAACTTGAATTTAAAGTATTCGGTGAGCTCGTTGATTGACGGCTTGTTGTGATCGATGGGAATCGCTTTGTAGAGCTGCCCGTTCGCTGCCAGCGCCTCGGCATACCCCTGAAAACGCTCCATGCGGGTGCGCATTTCGGTCATGTTGGCGGCAATGGAAAAGAAATCTTCGTAGCCGGCGTCGAGGAGTGCCTGTGTGGCGTTGTACACGCCGTCGTAAAGGTTGGTTTTGATCCAGCTGGTACCTGGGCTATAGATGGCCGCATCGAAAAAGACGACCGGCTTGCCGGCGCGTCTAATGCGGTCATGCACGGCTTTGAAGTTTGCCGTGGGCTGGATGATAAAGCCATCGACGCCCAGCGAGAGCATCTTGTCGACGTACATGAGCTCGGTCTCGGGGTTAAAGTTGCTCGTGCAAACGACCGTCTGGTAGCCCGCGGGGAGCATGACCTGCTCCATGCCATTGAGAACGAGCCCCGCCCATTTGTTGGTGTTATCCAAAATGATGATGGCAATGACGTGGGTTTGCTTGCCGGTGAGCGTCTGCGCTTGG
This sequence comes from uncultured Collinsella sp., assembly GCA_900556705.1. Taxonomy (GTDB): domain Bacteria; phylum Actinomycetota; class Coriobacteriia; order Coriobacteriales; family Coriobacteriaceae; genus Collinsella. The sequence continues at coordinate 14,909 of USPT01000007.1, read as the reverse complement.
GCGTTGGGAACGTATCCGAGTTCCTTAATGACGCGCGCGATTTTGTTCTGCGTCTTCTCGCTAAGCTTTTCTCGTTTGTCGTTGAGGTAATACGAGACGCTTGCCGTCGAGGTTCCCGCCTCTCGAGCGACGTCTGCGATCGTAACGCGCTGTTTTGCCACAGCGACTCCTTCCGACAGATGAGCATTTTCCAACATGATGACTTTGAGTCTTGGTGAAGGATACGCTTCGGTGAGCGGCTTTTTCCTTTCATATGAGTATGCAACAAATGCGGCATACGGGTGGGGTCGAAATTTGTGACCGGCATGCGCATCTGCCGTCTACCGAGAAAATCAAATACTTCTTGACTTTTGAAATCGAGGGCAAAATCGCAGGATTCATTTTTGGTTAAACGCATAACTAAATCGCATAACCAACGCTCTGACCTGCGCGTTTACCGAAATAAGCTGGCATTAAGAAAAACGAGCACCTATATTGTTCTTGTCGAAAAGACAGCAAGTCCAAACGGCAGGGGATGCTCCGGAGGCCTCCGCAGACGGTGTCTTGCGCACGCAACTCTATGAAAAGAGGGAAGCAATGAAGATCGTAGGCGTTGCCGCCTGTACTGTGGGTATCGCCCACACGTATATGGCCCAGAAGGCGATTCAGGATGAATGCGCCGCCCGTGGCATCGAGTGCAAGGTCGAGGCTCAGGGTGGCCTGGGTATCGAGAATGAGCTCACGCAGGAAGACGTGGACTCCGCCGACCTGGTCCTGGAGTCCGTCGACGTGGGTGTCGAGAACGAGGACCGTTTTGAGCAGAAGATGGCCGAGGGCAAGTTCCTGAAGGTCGGCACCTCGGATGTAATCGCCGATCCGGTAAAGATCATCGACCAGGCCATTGAGATCATCAAGGCGACGGGTGGCGCCGTTGACGCGCCCAAGGCCGAGGCCAAGGCAGAGAAGAAGGCCGTCTCCGCTGCCCCGCAGGCCCCGACACCGGCGTCCAAGCAGTCTATCTTTGCCGATCCTGGCAAGACGCTGCTCAATGCATTCAATACCGGCGTTTCCTATTTTATCCCCATCGTCGTTATCGGCGGCGTGTTTCTTGCCTTCTCGCTGGCATCCGGTACCGCCGGCGCCAACGGCATGGAGGTTACGAACCCGCTGATGGTGAGCCTTAACACCATCGGCATGGCCGGCATCTCCATGATGATCCCGGTGCTTGCGGCATACATCTCCTACTCGATGGCCGGCAAGCCCGCGCTCGCCCCCGGTTTTGTCCTGGGCTACCTGGTCAACAACGCAGTCGTTACCCCTAACGGCAACAGCGTTTCGACCGGCTTCTTGGGCGCCATGATCATGGCGGTCATCTGCGGCTACTTTGTCCGCTGGATGAAGACCTGGAAGGTCAACAACACCATCCAGACCATCATGCCCATCCTGATCATCCCGATTCTGACCTCGCTTGTCCTGGGCATGGCCTATATCTACATCCTGGCCACGCCGCTTGGCTTTGTGATGGACTGGCTCACCGGCGTGCTCGGCAGCCTGCAGGGCGGTTCCGCAGTTGTCCTGGGTCTGGTCATTGGCGTTATGACCGCCTTCGATATGGGTGGCCCCATCAACAAGACCGCCTCGACCTTCACCATGGCCATCATGGCCTCCGGCATCTATGGCCCCAACGGCATGTTCCGCGTCGCCGTCGCCATTCCCCCGATTGCCTGCGGCCTTGCTGCGCTCATCGCCAAGAACAAGTTCGATGACGCCGATCGCCAGATGGGTATCTCCGCACTGTTCATGGGCTGCATCGGCATTACCGAGGGCGCTATCCCCTTCGCGGTCAAGGACCTTGGCCACACCCTGCCCGGCATCTGCATCGGCTCTGCCGTGGGCGCGGCGCTCGCCGCCTTCCAGGGTATCGACTGCTACGTCCCGCACGGTGGCTTTATCGTCGCCCTTGCCACCAACAACGTCGCGCTGTTCTGCCTGGACATCGTGATTGGCGCCGTGGTCGCCGCTGCAATCCTGATTGCCATGAAGCCCACGCTCGATAAGCAGGCCAAGTAAACCTTTAAGGACTCCGGTTGTGCGGAGGGATGGATTTGACTCCGCACAACCGCCCCTACACAACAAAATCCATCCGTACTGATAGGGCCCACATCTGGGTCCCAGGGAACTTTTGTCAAAAATCCTCTGGAGAAGGAGAACAAAATGTCCAACCTCACCATCCGTCAGGCCGTTCAGGGCATGCTCAAGCTGCAGGATAGCGGCGATCACGCAACCATGGTCGGCATTGGCCCCATGAGCCCCAACCTGATTCAGGCCGTGTTCGAGCTTGCCAAGGACGAGGATTTCCCGCCCATGTTTATTGCTAGCCGCAACCAGGTCGATATGGACGAGATGGGCGCCGGCTACGTCAACGGTTGGGACCAGACGCGCTTTGCCGCCGACATCAAGAAGGTCGCCGACGAGGTGGGTTACACCGGTCCGTACTACCTGTGCCGAGATCACGGCGGTCCGTGGCAGCGCGACGAGGAGCGTAACGCCCACCTGCCCGAGGACGAGGCCATGGAGCTCGCCCGCAAGTCCTTCGTCGCCGACATGGAGGCGGGCTTTGACCTGCTGATGGTCGACCCCACCAAGGACCCCTATCAGATCGGCAAGGTTATTCCGCTCGACGTGGTGCTTCGCCGCACGATCGATCTTATCGACTACCTTGAGCAGTACCGTCGCGAGCATAACCTGCCCGAGGTTGCCTATGAGGTCGGTACCGAGGAGACCAATGGCGGCTTGACCTCTACCGATAAGTACGAGGAGTTCATTTCTCAGCTGCAGCCCGAGCTCGAGAAGCGCGGCTGCCCCATGCCCACCTTTATCGTCGGCCAGACCGGTACGCTCACCCGTTGGACCGAGCAGGTCGGCCATTACAACTTCAAGAATGCCCGCGAGCTCGCCGACATGGCTAAGCGCTACGGCGTGGGCCTGAAGGAGCACAACGCCGACTATCTGGACGACGCGACGCTGCTCGAGCACATCCCGGCACACGTGACCGCCTCCAACGTTGCTCCGCAGTATGGCACCGAGGAGACCCGCGCCTACCTCAAGCTCTGCGCCACCGAGCAGATCCTGGTCGACAACGGTCTGTGCGATGACCCCTCCGACCTGTATCACACCCTGCTGGTCAAGGCTATCAAGACCGAGCGCTGGCGCAAGTGGATGACTGGCGACGACGTCAACCTGCAGGTCGACGACATTCTTGCCGACGATGAGCTCAGCCTGAAGATCCTGGATGTCTCCGGTCACTATGCGTTCAACGATCCCGAGGTCAAGGAGCAGGTCGAGAAGCTCTACCGCAACCTCGCCGCTCAGGACATCGACGGCAAGCGCTTTGTCATCGAGCACATCAAGCGCCCGATCAAGCAGTACGTCGTCGGTCTTAACCTCAAGGGCGTCACGACCCGCATCGAGGCCGCTCTTGCCGAGTAAGTAGCTTTTCCTACGCGACGCCGGGCCTGGGGCATGTCCCAGCTGCAGGCCCGGCACATGGGACAAAGGGGCAGTCCCTTTGTCCCATTCTTTTGAGTTTTAGCTTCCTTTGAAGGGGTTCACCATGAAGTTCTTTATCGATACCGCCAATCTGGACGAGATTGCCGAGGCCAAGAGCTGGGGCTGCCTGGCCGGTGTTACCACCAACCCGTCCCTGTACGCCAAGACCGGCGGCAAGCTTGCCGACTTTGAGCCGCATATGCTCAAGATTGCCGAGCTCTGCGAGGGCCTGCCCGTGTCCGCCGAGTCTACCGCGACCACTGCCGAGGGTATGATCGAGGAGGGCAAGCGCCTTGCCGCCCTCGCCCCCAACATCGTGGTCAAGCTTCCCGTGTGCGAGGCCGGCCTTGCCGCCTGCCGTGCGCTGGCCGATGCTGGCGTGCGCGTCAACATGACGCTCGTCTTCTCGCCGACGCAGGCCCTTATGGCCGCCAACGCCGGTGCTCGCTACATCAGCCCGTTTGTCGGTCGTTTCGACGACATCGCCGAGGACGGTATCTCGCAGCTCGACAACGTCGTGACCTGCATTAAGAACTACGACTGGACGGGCAAGAACGTCGACGACACCGTCGAGATCATCACCGCCTCGGTTCGTACGCCCAACCACGTGACCCAGGCCGCGCTACTCGGTGCCGATATTGCGACCGTGCCCATGGCCGCTCTCAAGAAGTGCCTGCATCATCCGCTGACCGACCAGGGCCTCGCCTCTTTTGAGGCTGACTGGCAGAAGGTCGTCGCTCAGGCTTAACGAGTGGATTGCCCCGGCATCGCGTCATCCGGTGCCGGGGTTGTTCTCAAGAGAGGAATTCGTATGACCAACCAGGAGCTGGCGAAGGTCGCCAATGAGGTCAGGAAGGGTGTCGTGACTGCGGTTCACGCGGCCAAGTCGGGACACCCGGGTGGATCGCTCGGTGCTGCCGACATCATGACGTATCTGTACTTTGAGGAAATGAATATCGATCCTGCCGACCCTCACAAGGCCGATCGCGATCGCTTTGTGCTCTCCAAGGGTCACGCGGCGCCGGGCCTGTATTCGGTGTTGGCAAATCGCGGCTATTTTCCCGTCGAAGAGCTCGAGACGTTCCGCCATATTGGCAGCCGACTGCAGGGCCATCCCAACATGAACGACGCCCCTGGCATCGATATGTCCACCGGATCGCTCGGTCAGGGCATCTCTGCTGCAGTTGGAATGGCGCTTGCCGCTAAGCACTGGGGCGACGGCTACCGTGTCTACACGTTGCTGGGCGACGGTGAGTGCGAGGAAGGCCAGGTGTGGGAGGCGGCCATGTTCGCCGGCAACCATGCACTCGACAATCTTGTTGCCGTCGTCGACCACAACGGCTTGCAGATTGACGGCACGATCGATGAGGTCAACTCGGCCATGCCGCTCGCTGACAAGTTCCGCGCCTTTAAGTGGCATGTGATCGAGCTCGCCGACGGTAACGACATGGCGCAGATTGAGGCGGCTTTCGCTGAGGCTCGTGAGGTGACCGGCGTGCCCGTCGCTATCATCGCCGAGACGGTGAAGGGCAAAGGCGTCTCCTTTATGGAGAACCAGGTTGGCTGGCATGGCAAGGCGCCCAACGATGAACAGTTTGAGCAGGCCATGGCCGAGCTCGCGGCAGCAGGAGAGGAGCTCTAATGGCAGAGGTCAAAAAAGTCGCCACGCGCGTAAGCTACGGCGAGGCGCTCGTCGAGCTGGGCAATGAGCACGATGACTTTATAGTGCTCGATGCCGACCTGGCTGCCGCTACGCAGACGGGTAAGTTTAAGGCTGCGCACCCTGAGCGCTTCTACGATGCCGGCATTGCCGAGAGCAACTTGATGGGGCTCGCCGCCGGCATTGCGACCACGGGCCACGTCGCCTTTGCGAGCACCTTTGCCATGTTCGCCGCCGGCCGTGCGTACGAACAAGTGCGTAATTCCATTGGCTATCCGCACCTCAACGTCAAAATCGGTGCCACGCATGCGGGTATCTCGGTCGGTGAAGACGGCGCCACGCATCAGTGCTGCGAGGACATCGCGCTCATGCGCACGATCCCGGGTATGACGGTAATCGTTCCCGCCGATGACATCGAGGCTCGCGCTTGCGTGCGCGCCGCCTATGAGTTTGAGGGCCCGGTTTACATGCGCTTCGGCCGCCTGGCAACACCGGTCATCAACGATCACGAGGACTATGAGTTCAAGATTGGTCGCGGCGTGGTCGTGCGCGAGGGGTCCGATGTGACCATCATCGCTTGTGGCCTTATGGTCGCCGAGGCGCTTGAGGCTGCCGAGGCGCTCGCTGCCGATGGTATCGATGCCGAGGTCATCAATATGCACACGATCAAGCCGCTTGATGAGCGCCTGGTGGTTGCCAGCGCCAAGAAGACCGGTCGCGTGGTCACTGCCGAGGAGCATTCGATTATCGGTGGTCTTGGCGAGGCCGTGGCCTCGGTGCTCGCGGAGCAGCATCCGGTGCCGATGCGTCGCGTCGGCGTGCGCGATGTGTATGGCGAGTCCGGCCCTGCGGTCGATTTGCTGCACAAGTACGGTTTGGACGCCGACGGCATCGAAGCTGCGGTCAGGTCCGTGTTGTAAGGAAGGTTTCCATGGGATTTGTATCTGCCAACCAAGTGACAATCGGGTATACCGCCGCCTCGCGCGAGGACGCCCTACATTATTTGTCCGAGCGGGCCATCGAGCTCGGCTTTGCCGATGACGCATCTGCCGTAGAGGCCGCCTTCATTGCTCGCGAGAACGAGGCCGAGACCGGCCTTGTCGCCGGTTTTGCCGTTCCGCATGCCAAAAGCGACGCGATCCACACGCCGGGCGTTGCCGTGCTTAAACTGACCGAACCCGTTGAATGGCCGAGCTTCGATGGGGTGCCCGTCGATGTTGCGCTCGCGCTGTACGTGCCCGCCGGCGAGGCCGGAACTACGCACCTGCGTCTGCTCTCCAAGGCTGCCGTGATGCTGATGGACGCCGGCTTCCGTGACAAGGTGCGCGCGAGCACCGATCCCGTTGAGATTGCGGAGCTCATCAATAGCGGACTCGAAGACTAGAACGGTCATCCCGTTCAATCAATTGATCCTTCTCCAAGGAAAAGGGCCGCGACGCCGTATGGGTGTCACGGCCCTATTTGCGTTTCCCCAGATAAAACCTGCCAAAATAAACCTGTCCCTTTTTGGCAGGCTAATCGTGAGTTATTTCACCGCAACTTAGGGCACGGTTAGGAAGTGTGCACCTTAAAGAGTGGAGCCCTTGATTAGAGAGATTGCGCTCGTCTCTCTAAATGTCTCTCTAAAGAGAAAGCTAGTTAAAGAGATAACATTGGGCAATCTAACAGCGAATTCGATACATCTCTCTAAATGTCTTCTCTAAAACAAGGCGCTTATCTCTCTAAAGTTAGAGAGATAAATCTATTGTTTTAGAGAGACGGAATGCCAAAATTCGTCCGTCCGCTACCATCTGCCAAGAATGGCGGATAAAGGACTCATCGAAGTAATGGGTTCGTCGACGAGCCGCAACCGCCGCTATCGGAAGAAGTAGATGCAGCCGAATTGCCCCTCTATCGTCTCTCGAAGTTTGATGGGTGCTAGAGGGGCGACTGCCTCGCGATATTTTCACAAGATAAAACCTGCCAAAACAAACCTGTCCCTTATTGACAGGTTACTGATTCATGGCACCGTGAATGTAGGGGGTGACCTCGGGGGAGATATGGTCGCAGCCCAGCTCGCGCAGCGCGGACTCGATAACGGCGGGCAGCGGGGTCTTGCCCTTGTCGTCGACGGCGGCACCGCCGAGGGTGGCAATCTTGGCGACATCTGCGGGTGCGGCCTCGATATGCATGCAGCCGCCGACCAAGCGCGCACGCACCTGCGCCAGGTCAAGATCGTGCAGGTAATCCTCGCAGGCGCGGATTAAATCAACCTTTTCGCGCGTAAGCTCCTCGCCCGTGGGGACGCGCGTGGCGAGGCAGGCGCCGGCGGGCAGGTTCCAAACGGGATAGCCCCATGCGCGCAGCAGCTCGCGCTCTTCGTCCTTGGTAAAGCCGACCTCCATGAGAGGGGAGCGTACGCCGAGCTCTTCGGCGGCGCGCATGCCGGGACGGTAATCGCCGCGGTCGCTCGCGTTGCTGCCATCGATGACGGTGGGAAAGCCGAGCGACTTGGCGTGGTTGACGATGGCGGTAAAGCCGGCGTGCTTGCAGTGGTAGCAGCGATTGGCATCGTTGCAGGCTACTCGGGGGAGCTGCAACTGATCCACCGAAAGATTGAGCACGGGGAGCTTAAAATGCGGCCCCTCATTGGCTTGTCCATCAACGGACCGCTCAAACGAAGCCTGTTCGGGCGTACCGATGAGCGGCGTGGTGAGGTGGACGAGAAGCGTGTTGGCGGGCATGATGCGAGCACACACGGCGGCCAAAAAGCTGCTATCGACGCCGCCGGAAAAGCCGATGGCGACGCGTCCGTATGCCAAAAGCAGCTGCTCGAGTGCTGCGAGTTTGTCCTGAAGCTCCTCTGCGGGTGCGGCGGTGTCTGAAAGCATGAAAGTTCCTTACAGTTATTAAAGCTCGGACGAAACTATAATCCTACCGAGCCACTCGCCATAAGACTTCTATCTATGTAACGAAAGTGCAATATGGTATATACGTTATATACAAGTTCGTAAAGTGCGGTAGAGTAGCGAAAGTATGACAGCGCGAGTCGATGGGGGACCGATATGATCAAGGCTGTTATTTTTGACATGGATGGAACGCTGGTCGATACCGAGCGTTTGGGGATTAAGGCCTGGAAGGCAGGCGCCGCCGAGCTGGGGCTCGCGATTGATGATGCGCTGATCCATCAGTTTATCGGCCGCACGCTGCCCGATGTCATGGGCATTCTCGAGGAGCATTACGGCAGCCGCGAGACCGCCGAGGCGATCTATGCCCGCCACAAGGAGATTCGCGACGAGATGGTCAAGACCGATCTGGAACTTAAGGCCGGCGCCGCTGAGTGCCTAGACGAGCTGCTGGCGGCGGGCTATCACGTGGGCCTTGCGACGTCGTCGCGCCACGTTACCGCAGAGCGCAACCTTAAAGCATTCGGTCTCTTTGACAAGTTTGAGACGGTGACCTGCGGCGGCGACGTCGTACACGGCAAGCCTGACCCCGAGATGTACCTGCTCGCCTGCGAGCGCGCGGGCTTTGCTCCCGAGGAATGTGCCGTGGTCGAGGATTCGCGCAACGGCTGCGTCTCGGGCATTACGGCCGGCTGCCACGTCTTTGCCGTCCCCGATATCGTGCCGCTGCCGCAGGACGTGGTGGATGGCTGCGAGGCCGTGCTCGATACGCTGTTCGACCTTACGGCGGCGGTCAAGGCCGTGCGCTAGCGTCTGCATGTAAGCCATTTCAATAGCATTTTAAAGATGCGGCCATCCGCTTAACACGGGTGGCCGCATCTTTGTATCTATAGGGTTCAAACCAAAAAAGACTACCGTTTACCGATTGAAAACAACCGCTCACCGGACTGGATATGACTCATATTGAAATTGAAACGGTTCAAATAATAATGAAAACCGTAAATGAATCGCTTCAAAAAGGGAGAGCACATGGAGAGTCGCATCGAGTCCAAGCATTACGCAGCAGTCGATATCGGTGCTTCGAGCGGTCGCGTCCTTGCTGGCTGGGTCGAGGAGGGCAAGATGTCCTACCAGGAGGTTTACCGCTTCGATAACGAGCAGAAGCGCATAGGCGATCACGACTGCTGGGACGTTGAGGCTCTGTTCGACCATGTTGTCGCAGGCCTGCGTGCCGTCAAGGATCAGACCGGACAGGCTCCGGCCACCATCGGTATTGATACCTGGGGCGTTGACTTCGTGCTGCTCGATGAGCATAACAAGATCGTCGGTGACACGGTCGCCTACCGTGATGCCCGCACTGACGGCATCTACGAAGTTGCCGACCAAATTATGGATCCGGCCGAGGTCTATGCCCGTACCGGTATTCAACGTCAGCCTTTCAATACGCTCTACCAGCTGCTCGCCCTTAAGAACGAGCATCCCGAGCAACTCGAGGCAGCCCGAACCTTCCTGATGATTCCGGATTATCTCAACTGGCGTCTGACCGGCATTAAGGCCAACGAGTACACCAACGCGAGCACCACCGGCATGCTCGACGCCGAGAAGTGCACGTGGGACACCGAGATCCTCTCGCGCTTTGGTATTCCCCAGGGCATCTTCTTGGAGCCGACGATGCCTGGTGCCGTGCTCGGCGAGCTTACGGCCGACATCTCCGAGAAGATCGGCTATTCCGCGACTGTCGTGCTGCCCGCTACGCACGACACCGGCTCCGCCTTCCTGGCCGTTCCCGCCAAGGATGACAACGCCGTCTATATCTCGAGCGGTACGTGGAGCCTGCTGGGCGTTGAGAACCAGCACGCCATCACCAACGAGCTCGCCCGCAAGCAGAACTTTACCAACGAGGGCGGCTACCTCAAGCGCTACCGCTTCCTCAAGAACATCATGGGCTTGTGGATGAACCAGTCCGTTCGCCGCGAGATCAACGGCGTCGACTATGTCGAGGGCAAGACCTCGCACAAGGCGCTCATGGATCACAAGGTCGGCTTTGACGAGCTCCGTGCGCTCTGTCGCGAGGCCGAGCCCTTCGAGGCCTATGTCGATGTCGATGACGATCGTTTCCTGGCTCCCGACTCCATGATCCAGGAGATTAAGCAGGCCTGCGCCGAGGGTGGCGAACCGGTTCCGCGCACCGTGGGCGAGATCATGCGCACCAACTACTGCAGCCTGTCCCGTTCGTATGCTAAGGCCATCGAGGGCCTGCGCGAGCTTTCGGGTCACGACTACACGAGCATCAACATCGTGGGCGGCGGTTGCCAGGATTACTACCTCAACCAGATGACGGCCGACACCTGCGGGCTCCCCGTGTTCGCCGGCCCCATCGAGGGTACCTGCATCGGCAACTTTATCGTGCAGATGATCGCCGGCGGCGATTTTGCCGACCTGGCCGATGCCCGCGCCTGCGTTGCCCGCTCCTTCGATGTCAAGCGCATTGACCCCAAGGGCGTCCAGGCCTAACCGAGAGTGGGGCTTGCCCCCCCGACTCACCTTTCACCTACCCCCAGCCCCGCGTGCGGCAAGTGACTCCTGCCGGGCACGAGTGGCTCTCTCCGATGACATACGGCGCGGAGGCCCTACATGACACCATGCTCCGCGCCGCCGTCAATCGGCTTTTCACGTTTTTCAATTGGACCTGCGGGTCCCGGAGAGGAGACAGACAATGGCAATGGAAGATCTGGCGTTTATCAAGGGCTTCTGCCGCTTGTGCGATGACGGCTTTAGGCAGGGCTGGCATGAGCGCAACGGCGGCAACCTTACCTACCGCATGACCGACGACGAGGTCGCCGAGGCCAAACCGTTCTTTGAGGAGCCTCGCGAGTGGGTCAAGATGGGCGTGCGTGGCGAGAATCTTGCCGGCCAGTACTTCGTGAGCACCGGCTCGGGCAAGTATATGCGTAATGTCCTGGAGGATCCGCATGCCAACATCGGCATCGTCGAGATCAACGAGACCGGCGACGCCTTCCGCGTTGTGTGGGGTCTTGCCAACGGCGCCCGCCCGACCAGTGAGTTCGAGAGCCATTACATGAACCACTGCGTCGCCGCCGCCCGTACCGATGGCGCCGACCGTGTGATTTACCACGCTCATACCCCCGGCATCATCGAGATGTCCTTCGTGGTGCCGCTGGAGGACCGCGCTTTTACCCGTATCCTGTGGCAGATGATGACCGAATGCGTCGTCGTTTTCCCGACCGGCGTGGGCGTTGTGCCCTGGATGGTCCCAGGTGGCCCGGCCATCGCCGAGGCAAGCTCCGAGCTCATGAAGACCTACGACACCATCGTCTGGGCGCACCACGGCCTGTTCGCCGCTGGTCCTGACTTCGACACGACCTTTGGCCTGGCGCACACCGTCGAGAAGGCCGCCGAGATTTACCTGGCCGCGCGTGCTGCCAACGGCGGTTCGGATGACTTCCTCAACAAGATTAGCGACAAGGGCCTCAAGGATACCTGCCGTGACTTTGGCATCAAGATCAACGAAGCATTTGTTGATTAGTAGGTAAGAAAAGCCGGCGGTTCCGGTTGCTGGGGAGCTCGTGGAAACCGCCGTCTTATCGCTGCTGTTTGGGCAGCTTGGAAACATTGTAAGGGGAAATAGAATGGGAAACACTCGCAACCGCCACGTGAACCCTTGGTGGGTAGCCGTCGTCTCGGGCATGGCATCCTACATCGATTCGTGCGCGATCATCTCTTCTGGTACGGCGCTGGTCATTTACCAGCAGACCTTTGGCCTCGATAACGGTCAGTTCGGTCTGATTTCCGCGGCGCTCACCTTCTGCATCGCCATCGGTTCCATCCTGGGCGGCAGCCTGGGCGACCGCTTTGGCCGCAAGCCGGTCTTCTCGGTCACCATGGGCATGCTCATCATCGGTGCCGTCACTATGATCTTTGCTCAGACCTTCCCGCTGCTGCTGTTGGGCGAGATTCTGATGGGTCTGGGTGTCGGCGCCGACCTGCCGGTTTCACTGGCGACCATCGCCGAGGAGGCGCCCGATGACAAACGCGGCAAGATGCTGCTGTTCTCGGACATCCTGTGGGTTGTCGGTATTGTCGTTGCCCAGGGCATTGGCGCCGTTGTCGGTGACTGGGGTTACCTGGGCGGCCAGATCATGTTCACCCAGCTTGCCGTTGTCTCCATCCTGGTGCTTATCGCCCGCCAGACCATCCCGGAGTCTCCGGTTTGGATTAAGGCGCACGAGGACCGTCTGGCAGGCAAGGTGAGCGAGCAGGCCCAGGGTAAGATTTCCGACCTGTTCAAGAGCCCCTACGCCAAGCCGTTCATCGCCCTTGCCATCTTCTACATTGGTACCAACATCCCAGCCAACTCTCTCGGTCAGTTCTCCACGTGGATCGGCGCCAACGTCGTGTCGCTGCCTATCTCCGTCGTGTCTACCATCGGCCTGATCTGCTACCCGATTCGCGCCATCCTCGACTTCGTCTTTATGAAGTTTGTCGATACCGACAAGCGTATGCCGCTGTTCTACATGGGTGCCGCACTCTACTTGCTCGGCTTCCTCATGTTCCCGCTCTTTGGTGCTTCGACGGTCACCTACGTTGCCACGCAGCTGCTCTACTGCATCGGTGCCGCCTTTGCCTTCGAGGGCATCCTGAAGGTCTGGATGCAGGAGTGCTTCCCGACGCTGCTGCGCACCACTGCTAACGGCGCCATCGTGTTCTCCTCGCGTTTCCTGTGCGCCGTCGCCGGCTCCTTCACTGCCACGTTCATCGCCGTGGCCGGCTACAAGGCCGCCTTCCTGGTTCTGTCGCTGCTGTGCCTGATTGGCTTTGCCGCCGCTATCTGGGCCTTCCATGGCGAGCGCTACAACGCGTTCGACGACGCCGAGTAATTTGCTTTATCCCGCCGCCTTGTCGCGGCAACCTCTGGGGCGAAGGCTTAGTCCCATACCCTCGCCCCACCCCCTGCGCAACTGCAGGCGGACGCGGTAGAAACATGTCTGTTGCGCTGATCTGATAACCGCCGCGTCCGCTTGCTTGCAATCATCAACTTTTCTCATTGGAGGAAATCATGCTCGTTAACACCAAGGCCAAGGTTGGCGTCTTTTCTATCGCCCTCGGTGCCTATCTTCCGCAGTTCCCGCAGCTCGTTCCCAACTTTGAGCAGCAGTACGAGGACTTTAAGGCCACGCTGCCTACGACCGTCGAGCTTATCGACGGCGGTATGGTGACCACCAAGGAACAGGCTCAGGTCGCGGGCGACAAGTTCCGCGCCGAGGATGTCGACTTGGTCATCCTGCAGATGCTCACCTATGCCACGAGCTACAACGTGCTGCCGGTCGTACGCGACCTGGACGTGCCCGTCGTCGTGGTCAACGTGCAAAAGAAGGCCCAGCCCGACTACGCCAACACCGATATCCCCACGTGGCTGGGCGATCTGTACGCCTGCGGTGCTCCCGGTGAGGTCGTAGCCGACCTTAACCGTGCCGGCAAGCGTCACGCCGTGGTGACCGGTGTTGTCGAGGGCGGCGACCCGGCCGTGGCCGAGCAGCTCGAGCAGTGGTGCCGTGCCGCCCAGGTGCGCCGTCGTCTGCGTCGCACCAATATCGCCCAGATCGGCCGTCCGTATCCGGGCATGATGGACCTCTACATCGACGAGACCAACCTCTACAACCGTCTGGGTCTCTACACCAAGCAGTTCGATTGGGAGAAGATGTGGGCTATCGCCGACAACATCGATGACCAGGCTGCCGTGGACGCTAAGGCCGCCGAGATTCTCGACACCTTCGACGTCGAGGGCGGCGCCAAGGTCACCGACGAGCCTATCCAGGAGATGGCCAAGTACGTCGTCGCCTTTGAGCAGTGGGTTAAGGACGAGGAGATCGGTCTGGTCGCCAGCCACTACGACGGCTATGCCAAGGGCCAGGCCGGCGTGCTCGACTCCATGCTCATCCCGGCGTTCTCCATGCTCATCAAGCAGGGCACGAGCTGCGCGGTCGAGGGCGATATGAAGGTCGCCATCGCCATGAGCATCCTCAAGACCATCTCTGGCACCGGCCAGCTTTCCGAGATGTATTCCATCGACTTTCCCGAGGACATTGTCATCATCGGCCACTCCGGCTCCGGCGATGCCGACATCTCGACCGCCAAGAAGCCGACGCTCAAGGTTGTTCCCGTGTTCCACGGCAAGACCGGTGGCGGCTACCTCACCCAGTTCTATCCCGGCCACGGCACCATCACCTTCCTTGGTATCACTCAGGACGGCGACGGCAACTTTAAGTTCGTGGTTGCCGAGGGCGAGAACGTTAACGGTCCGATCTTTACCTTCGGCGACACCAATATGCGCATGAAGTTCTCGATCGGCGCCCGCGAGTTCATGGATCGCTGGAACGAGACCGGCCCGACTCACCACATGGCCGCCTGCCTAGGCAGCCAGACCGACACGATTCTCAAGGTCGCCAAGATCCTGAACGTGCCCGTGGACGTTGTCTGCCGCTAATGGTGTTCCGTCGTCCTGACGAACGGCGGACTCGTTGAACGCTGTGCGGGTCTCGAGCGCCGTATCTTGCCGCTTAAGTCATCGCTTGCGTACATGAAGTACGCAGCGCTACGCTTTCGCGACAACCTGCGGCACTCGAGGTCCGCTCGCTTCGTTTGGACGACTCGATGATTTTCCCTGCTGAAACGATAGAGACAGAAGGGCCCGACAAGCGTTTTGCTTGCCGGGCCCTTCTGCTTAGCGGAGTTTGAGGTGAGCTGAAAAGGCTATAGATATGCACCGAGGTTGATGGCCGTGGCGTCGGTCTGGCTGCTTGCCTGGGTGCTGGCGC